>NZ_JBEOPQ010000031.1:0-57382 GCF_040310285.1 Pseudomonas sp. HY2-MNA-CIBAN-0224
AGCTTGCCTCGCGATCTTTTTTAAGATCAAAAGATCGCGAGGCAAGCTCGCTCCAGCACAGGTTGGGTGTTTTACGGGAGTTCGTTGCTGGCGTAGAACGCGCTCAATACTTTGACCAGATGCGCCAGGTCGTGGCTACCGGCCAGTTCACGGATGGAGTGCATGGCGAAGGTCGGCAAGCCGATGTCTACCGTGCGCACACCCAGGTGGCTGGCGGTGATCGGGCCGATGGTTGAGCCACAACCCATGTCGCTGCGCACCACAAAACTTTGCACCGGCACTTCAACCGCCATGCACAGATGACGGAAGAACCCCGCGGTTTCACTGTTGGTGGCGTAACGCTGGTTGCTGTTGACCTTGATCACCGGCCCGGCATTGAGTTTGGGGCCGTGGTTGGCGTCGTGCTTGTCGGCGTAGTTGGGGTGCACGCCGTGGGCGTTGTCGGCCGAGACCAGCAGCGACTTCTGAATGGTGCGCACAAACTCGTCGCCTTCAGGCAGTACGCGCTGGAGGATCTGTTCCAGCATCGGGCCGTCCGCGCCGCACGCCGAACACGAGCCGACTTCTTCATGGTCATTGGCCACGAACAGGCAGGTTTCGTCGGTGTCGGTGTTCAACAGCGCTTGCAGGCCGGCGTAGCACGACAGCAGGTTGTCCAGACGCGCACCGGCAATAAAATCACCGTTGAGGCCGATCACTGCAGCGCTTTGGGTGTCGTAGAAACTCAGCTCATAGTCGAGCACCACGTCGGCGTTCAGGCCGTGTTCGCGGGCCAGTTGGTCGGTGAGCAGGGCGCGGAAATCCACGCGCTCATCGCCTGCAACCTGCGCCAGAATCGGTGGCAGTTCGGTTTGCGGGTTAATCGCCCAGCCTTCGTTGGCCGTGCGATTGAGGTGAATCGCCAGGTTGGGGATGGTCGCAATCGGCGCGCGGAAGTCGATCAACTGGCTCTCGACCTTGCCGTCGCGGCGGAACGTCACGCGCCCGGCCAGCGACAGGTCGCGGTCAAACCAGGGGGCCAGCAAGGCGCCGCCGTAGACTTCCACGCCCAACTGCCAAAAACCCTGGCGTTGCAGCTCGGGCTGAGGCTTGACCCGCAGGCAGGGGCTGTCTGTGTGAGCGCCGACCATGCGGATGCCGCCTTGCAGGGGCGAGTGACGGCCCAGCTTGAAGGCGACGATGGAGGAGTCATTACGGGTGACGTAATAGCGGCCGTTGGCTTCGGTGTACCAGGTGTCGCGCTCGTCGAGGCGCTGGTAACCGGCGGCTTCCAGGCGTTGAACAAGGCTGGCGGTGGCATGGAACGGGGTAGGGGAGGCCTTGAGAAAGTCGATCAGGCCTTGGTTCAACTCTTCGCGCATAAGTTACTCCAGACAGCAAGGCCGCGAGTTTAGCGCATTGACTACAAAATTTGATCCCTCAATTCTTGTAGCCGCTGACGAGGTACGAGGCTGCGATGCGGGCCGCAGGACCGCCGTCTGGGGTCGCTGCGCAACCCATCGCAGCCTCATGCTTCGGCAGCGGCTACAAGGGCGCTGTTAAAACGGGGCGGGGCACTCGAAGCGCAGGCGTTCGCCGGTCTGCGGGTGGGTGAAGCTGAGCATGCTGGCATGCAGGCACAAGCGCGGATAGGCCGCCAATGCCTGCGGGTGCGCGTACAGGCCATCGCCCAGCAGCGGGTGGCCAATGGACAACATGTGCACGCGCAACTGATGCGAACGCCCGGTAATCGGCGTCAGTTCAACCCGACAGTAATCGCCGCAACGCTCCAGGACTTTCCAGAAGGTCAGCGCGTTCTTGCCAAATTCGTGGTCGACCACGTGGCGTGGCTTGGTCGGCGGGTCGTAACGCAGGGGCAGGTCGATGCTGCCACTGTCCAGCTCCGGTTGGCCCCAAGCCAGCGCGGTGTAGGCCTTTTCTGTTTCGCGGTCGTGAAACTGGCGCGACAACTCGCGGTGCGTGTCGGCATCGCGGGCCAGCAGGATGATTCCCGAGGTTTCCCAGTCCAGGCGGTGCACGATGCGGGCTTCGGGGTAGCCGTTTTCTTGCAGGCGGGTGATCAGGCAGTCTTTGTTGTCTTCGGCGCGGCCCGGCACCGACAGCAGCAAGGTCGGCTTGTTGACCACCAGAACGCCTGCGTCCTGATGGATGATGTGAATATTCGACAACGGCATTAAAACAGCCTCTTAACAAACGCCAACGGCGGCTTGGAGATCCCCCCTGTGCAGAGAAACCTCCAAGCCGCCGTGGTATCAGCCGGATCGATTAACGATCTGGCAGGGTGATGTTGAGTTCCAGAATCGAGCAGCTACCCTCGTTTTCAAGGGCGATCTGTACTTGATCATCGCCGATGTTGACGTATTTGCGGATCACCTCGACCAGCTCTTTTTGCAGGGCTGGCAGGTAGTCCGGGGTGCTGCGTTGGCCGCGTTCGTGCGCCACGATGATCTGTAGACGCTCTTTCGCGACCGACGCGGTGGTTGGCGTTTTGCGGGTACGAAAGAAGTCAAAAATGTTCATTGTTTAGTTGCCTCCAAACAGGCGCTCGAAGAATCCCTTCTTCTGTACATCGAGGAACCGATGCTCCACGGTTTTGCCCAGCAAGCGATCAACCGCATCGCTGTAGGCCTGACCGGCGTCACTTTGGTCATCAAGGATCACCGGCACGCCCTGGTTTGATGCCTTGAGCACCGCCTGGGATTCCGGGATCACACCCAGCAGTGCAACTGCGAGGATTTCCTTGACGTCTTCAACGCCGAGCATTTCACCCTTGCTGACGCGATCCGGGTTGTAGCGGGTCAGCAGCAGGTGTTCCTTGATCGGGTCTTCGCCCAGCTCGGCGCGGCGCGATTTGCTGGCCAGCAGGCCCAGCATGCGGTCCGAGTCACGCACCGAAGACACTTCCGGGTTGGTCACGACAATCGCTTCATCCGCGAAGTACATGGCCAGGTGGGCGCCGGTCTCGATGCCCGCCGGAGAGTCGCAGACCACGTATTCGAAGGTCTCTTTAAGTTCCATCAGAACTTTTTCGACGCCTTCTTTGGTCAGGGCGTCTTTGTCACGGGTCTGGCTGGCAGCCAGCACGTACAGGTTTTCCAGACGTTTGTCTTTGATCAGCGCCTGCTGCAGGTTGGCTTCGCCGTTAACCACGTTAACGAAGTCATATACCACGCGACGCTCGCAACCCATGATCAGGTCGAGGTTACGCAGGCCAACGTCGAAATCGACGATGACGGTTTTGTGCCCGCGCAGTGCCAGGCCCGTACCGATAGCGGCGCTGGTGGTGGTCTTACCCACACCACCCTTGCCGGATGTAACCACTAGAATCTTGGCCAAGGTGCTTCACCCCTAAGGAAAAAGGACTTTTTAGTCCCTGAATAACATCTCTAAATAAACGACAACAGGTGAACAGTCTTGGTGGACATCCCCCAAGCCAGGCTTACACAGCATAAACACTGGCTGATTGCTGACTTCCTACAAAGACTAGTCTGTTTTCTCTACGTAATTGAGATGGTTGGAAAATGGCGTGAGTATCCGTTAAAGACGGGTGATGTTCAACATGTCACTTGACAGACTGATTTGAACCCCGGCGCCCCACAAAGGATCGCGCCGCAGGTCTTCGGACACTTTGTACATTCCGGCAATGGACACCAGTTCGGCGCTCAGTTGCTGGCAAAAAATTCGCGCTCGGGTGTTGCCTTTGTGCCCGGCAAGCGCTCGGCCACGCATGGGGCCGTACACATGGATGTTGCCATCGGCCATAAGTTCCGCACCGGGGCTGACCGAGGCGATGACCACCAGGTCACAACCCTCGGCGTATACCGTTTGGCCACCACGTACTGGCGTGGTGATGATGCGGGTCGGCTTGATGGCCGGCTCGGGCGGTTTCTCGGGCTTTTTCGGCGCGATGACTACTTCAACCGGGGGCTCAATCGGCCGCTCGCGTGCACCGGACGGCGGCAAGACTGGCAGGTCGATGGCGATGGCCGCGGCGATGTCTTCGATGCGATTGGCGCGAATGGCCAGGGTGCGCAGGCCATGTTGGCGACACACGCGCATCAGCCCGGGCAAGTCGACGGCTCCGGCACCGACGGGCAGCTTGTCGAGAGCCAGCACCAGCGGGGTGTTACTGAAAAAATTCGGCGCCTGGGCAACTTTGGCGGCCAGTTGGCGATCAAGGGCTTCAAGGTTGTTTTGGGCCAGTTCCAGCACCGTAATGGCGAGCATACTGCCCTTAAGCTGAAACACGGGGGCTTGGTCTTGCGATTCGGTTTGGCTCATGGTCGGCTTAATGCGGCTTGTCACTTAAAGTGCAGAGACTTATAACGAGAACGCCCGCGAGCCGCAAGCCGGGTCTAACGATGTAGAATGCCCGGCCCTTGTGTCTGTCCGGAATCATTAATGGATCGCCCGCGTTTTCGAGCTGCTTTTTTTCATCCGCGTTTTTGGCTGCTGTGGTCAGGGCTGGGCGTGCTGTGGCTGGTGGTGCAACTGCCTTATAAGGTGCAGTTGGGCATTGGTCGTTTTCTGGGGGCTTGCATGTTCCGGGTGGCCGGTGAGCGCCGGCGCATTGCTGCGCGCAACCTTGAACTGTGCTTTCCCGAAAAAAATGCCGCTGAGCGCGAGCGCCTGCTCAAGGAAAACTTCGCCTCAACCGGCATCGCCTTTTTTGAAATGGCCATGAGCTGGTGGTGGGCCAAGCCGCGCCTGGCCAAGTTGGCGCATGTCGAAGGGCTGGAGCACTTGCAGCAGGCCCAGCGTGAAGGCAAGGGCGTCATCTTGATGGCGTTCCACTTCACCACCCTGGAAATTGGCGCCGCCTTACTCGGGCAGCAGCACACCATTGACGGCATGTACCGCGAACACAAAAACCCGTTGTTCGACTTTATCCAGCGCCGTGGCCGCGAGCGCCACAACCTGGACTCGCTGGCGGTGGAACGCGATGACGTGCGCGGCATGCTCAAGTTGCTGCGCGCCGGGCGAGCGATCTGGTACGCACCCGACCAGGACTACGGCGCCAAGCAAAGCATTTTCGTGCCATTGTTCGGCATCGAGGCCGCCACGGTGACCGCCACCAGCAAATTCGCCAAGCTGGGCAAAGCGCTGGTTGTACCCTTTACTCAACAACGACTGGCGGATGGCAGTGGTTATAAGTTGGTGATTCATCCGCCTTTGAACGACTTTCCCGGAGAAAGCGATGAGGCCGACTGCCTGCGTATCAATCAATGGGTCGAGCGTGCGATACGCGAATGTCCAGAGCAGTACTTGTGGGCACACCGCCGCTTCAAAACCCGGCCACCGGGCGAGCCAAAGCTGTACGACAAACGCCGCAAGTAACCCGCGCTGCAAGGGCGCCGGGGTATGAACGGCCGAGCGTCGGTAACCGGGTTGATTCTGTCGGGGGGCGGTGCCCGGGCGGCGTATCAAGTGGGGGTACTGGCGGCCATTGCCGAGTTGTTACCTGCGGGGGCGCCCAACCCGTTCCCGGTGATTGTCGGCACTTCGGCTGGAGCGATCAACGCGGTCAGTCTGGCCAGTGGCGCAATGAACTTCACCCAGGCCGTCGAGCACTTGACGGCCTTTTGGCAAAACTTTGAAAGCCACCGTGTGTTGCGCAGTGATTGGCCGGGGGTGATTCACCAGGCCAGCCGCTTTCTGGGCCACAGCTTGTTGGGCCTTGGCAGCCACGTGCCGGTGGCGCTGCTCAACAGTTCGCCGTTACGCGAATTACTAAACGACAAAATCAACTTTGCCGGTATCGATCAGGCCATTGCTGCGCAGCACTTACGGGCTGTAGCGCTCACGGCTTTTGGCTACTCATCGGGCCAGGCCGTGACGTTTTATCAAAGTGAAGGTGCCATCGAAGGCTGGTTGCGTCATCGTCGCATTGGTCTGCCGACGGCGTTGACCGTCGAGCATTTGCTGGCCAGCTCGGCCATCCCGCTGTTGTTTGCCCCGGTCAAAATCGGTGAAGAGTATTTTGGCGATGGCGCCGTGCGCCAGTCTGCACCCATCAGCCCGGCGTTGCATTTGGGCGCCAATCGCGTGTTGGTTGTCGGGGTCAGCGGCAACCCGCGCGGGCCGGACCGCCAGGGCGGGCAAGCGCGCCAGTACAACGCGCAGCAACCCACCTTGGCGCAAATTGGCGGGCACATGCTCAACAGCACCTTTATTGACAGCCTTGAGAGCGATATCGAACTGCTGGAGCGCCTGAACCACTTCAGCCGGTTGCTGCAAGGGCAGCCCGACAACCTCGGTTTGGCGCCGGTTGACGTGTTGGTCATCGCCCCCAGCCAGCCCATTGACGAAATCGCCGCCCGCCACCGCCACGAACTGCCCGCCGCGCTGCGCCTGTTTTTACGCGGGCCGGGGGCAACCAAAACCAGCGGCGCGGGTGTGTTGAGTTATTTGTTGTTCGAGGCGGGCTATTGCAGCGAGTTGATTGAATTGGGGCGCAAGGATGCATTGGCCCAGCGTGCGGCGTTGATGGGGTTCTTGGGTATTACGTAGCAGTTGACGAGCCTAGATGCCCTTTGGAAACGCGGTGCATGCCAATCCCCACCTCACTCGCAGAAATTACCCCCCGAATAGTGTTGGCGCCAGCGAACGGAAATTTCTCGGAAGTTCGCATTATTGAAGCGAGTTGTCACGCGAAACGACTGATTTAAAACATATTTAGCGAGGGGGCTGTATACATAGCCACCTGTCAACTCTGACAGTATCCAGAATGTCAGGAAAAGTGTTGAATAACTTAATGCTGTCAGGTGGTGAGAGTCGATACATGCCTAATTGATTTTGGCGACTCCATCATGATGCAAATAGTAAATAGCTGTTTTATTTGTATTTTTATCAATGAGATGGAGCGCAGAATATGTCGTTTTTTAAAAAAGGCCGGGCATTGAAAAAGTCATCTGCAGTGGTTCGGTCGGTGGGGGAGAGCGGTCCGGTTATTAATGAATTAGACATACCCACTATTGATCAGGTCATTCCAGGTGATGCGGAGGGGCTGATTTTATTAAAAGACTCGTATACGGATCTGGATATTAAAGTTCCTATTTGGACTGATCGCGCGCCTAGTGATCCATTTTTGAATAAGCTTCACCTTGAGTGGTTGCCAGAAGGTGAGGCAGCTTGGGTTAATCTTAAGAGTCAAGACGTTCCTGCCTCTGTGCCCGATGAAGATTTTCCATTAAATATTAAACTTGACAGTCACTTTTTTGAGAACAGGAGTGGCGCATTTTCTATTCGATATGTAGTGGATCACTGGACTGGGAGTGGCAGTAAGAATTCGTTTGATACGCCTTTTTTTATTGATAGGCAGCCCCCTCAATTTGTTGATGCAAACCCGATTATCGAGGTCGATGCATTAGTGACTGATGCTTCGTTGGCGGCCAATGGTGGCGTGTTTTGCGTCATTCCTGACTTCACAGAGCGCCATAAAGAAGATGTGCTGGTGGCCGTTGCCTGGCTTGATAAGGTTGTTCCAGAGATCCCGGCTGACACTGACTTGGCTTTTTTAGGACCGTTACCGCCTGATCGCAAGATTTTAATCCCTGCCGATAAAATAACGCCGCTGGGGTCGGATTTGCATTTTGTAATGTGTGTGTTGATTGATAAGGCCGGCAACAAGAGCATTTTGACGCTGCCCGCGCAGGTAGCGGTCGCTTTAGGTACGTTGCCCTCTGCCTTGGCGGACCCAAGGATTCCACAGGCCGATGACGGTATTGACCGCAACGATGCTTTTGAACAGGTGAAGGTACTGATTGATTCGATTACAGATTATTTGCCTGAAGACGGTATCGTCATTGATTGGGAGGGCGTACTGACCGATCGGATTTCGATTGAACAATTGTTACCCTTCCCGCTTGCTGTATCTGTGCCTTGGCTGAAAATGAAGGCGCTGTATGATTTTGTTGATGGCGGCGACCAACCGGTAACCGTTAAATACCAAGTGTTGCGTGGCGTCACGCCTACGCCTTCCAATGACATTACGGTACAGACCAACTTTGAGTTCGCCGGGCCACCTAATCCAGATGAGCCTGATCCGGTCAACAAAGACTTGGGCGAAGTTGAAATTTGGGGCAGTTCGACAACGCCAAATATATTGGTGCTCGCAGATGAAAATCTCCCGGCAACAGCAAAAATACGGTTATATGACAACCCGGCTGTGGGTGACACATTGACTGTGTATTGGGATGGCAACGTTTTAAGCTCTGCACCGTATACCGTAGATGGTTCGGAATCACCTAATCAAGTTATTGAGCTTGAGGTGCCGTGGGCGGACATAGCAGTCAACCCTATCAATTTGCAGTTGCCAACTTTTTATACTGTGACTCGCGCAGGTCTCAAGAATCCTCAATTGTCATTGCCGACGGATGTTAATGTGCAAGTGGTGGCCATTGAACTACCCGAAGCCGTGTTCCAAAGGCGGTACATGGATACGTTGCTGAACTGTAACTCACTTGTCGAAAAAGGCGGTGTGTATGGCATCGAAGTATTGATACCCAAGTCACAATACTTGGTCCCTGACGAGACTATTGAACTGTTCTGGCGAAGCTACGATGATGAATGGAGTCCCATAGAAGATACGTACTGGGAGGCGACGCATAAAGTGTCCGAACAAGAAAAAGAAAACGGGATCATGTGGTTTGTTCCGTATACCGAGTATCTACTGCCGACGTATGGTGGGTCTGATCATCAGTTCGGTTTTGGTCAATTTCTTTACCGCATAACCATTCATGGTAATGCTACGCCGTCTCCTCAAGCCAAAACCATGGTTGCGATGGGGGCGGGTGCAGGTGGGGGCAGTTGCGAAATTCCTCCCGCACCATGATTAAAGACCACAGGCTGTCAGGTAAATAGCACGATTGGTGTCTGTGTAGGTTTTTTCCTGCTTTTTTTAGGAAAAAGCCTACATCAATTTAAAACATGGCTATATACCATCTCGCGCTTTTCTAGAATTCAAACGAATTAAACGATTATGTCGTCTTCGTTTTTTTTAAATAATGTGCCGACGGTATCCGTAAATGAAAAATGATTTTTTCAAACTTTTTAAAGTTAGCCCGATCTCTCTAAGTATTGTCGGCGTAGTGCCACTGCTGCTATGTGCCCCTCAAGTGGTGGCAGGCATTATCGTAGGTGCAGACAGAAAGATTGATGCGAGCACTGCGGCAGATTTTTATCGCCTGTCGAACGATGCAAGCCTGACCGCAACCGGTGCGAGCACGTATGAGTTAAACCTGAACGCAAGTTCAAAACTTTTTATGTCAGGGTCAGCAGTCAATGCTCAAGGGAATGAAGCCGGTATCTATTTACGTGACAGTGAAGCCACCTTGTCGAGCAGTACAATCACGAGTGCATCCTCTGGGCTGGTTGTTACACAAAATGTGGGGACGGGAATAGGTTCGAAGGCCACGGTCAATGACAGTGCAATCACGGGTGGTTTGCAGGGAGTGATTGTCGGCGGCTTGAGTTCAGTGATGTTGAACCGCACGGCAGTGACGGCGACAGATGCCAAGGGGTTTGGCCTTCAAATGGCTGGTGGGCAAGCTACTGCAATCGACAGCAGTATTACTGGCGGCAATCATGGCGTACTGGTTTTAATTGCAGAAGGCTCGGGATTAACCCTTAGTAATACTCAAGTTGAGGGCCTGCACGGTTCGGCTATAAGGGTTGATGATTTCGGTGCAACACCTGCTTCAGTTGAAATCCTGGTGAGTAATGGTTCCACCTTGACTGGGGGAAATGGCAATGTGCTGGAAGTCGGCAACGGCGCGACCGCCAATATGACGGCCAACAATAGCCAGCTAAAGGGTGATGTCGTGGTTGAAGCCGGTAGCACGGCGAATATTACGCTCGAAAATACTGCGACGTTGACGGGTAATCTGCAGAACGTATCCAGCTTGGCGCTCAATAGCCAAGGCCAGTGGATTATGGTCGGGGACAGTGTGGGGCAAGTGGGGGAATTGTCGATGGATGGCGGTTCCGTCAAGTTTGGTAAGGGTGATGAGTTCTTTACTCTGTCAGTCGCGAACCTTAAAGGTAACGGTACGTTTGTAATGGACGCCGATTTTGCCCAAGGCAAAACCGACTTCTTGGAGGTGACAGGCCAGGCCAGCGGCTCCCATAGCTTACTGGTGGGCAGTAGTGGTCAAGACCCATTGTCTGATACCAAATTGCATGTGGTGCATATCGGCAGCGGCGATGCACAGTTTTCGCTGGCTAACGGCCGTGTTGATCTGGGTACTTATTCATACGACCTTGTCCAGGACGGCAATGATTGGTATCTGGGATCGACCGGTACCATCAGCCCGGGTACGCGCTCAGTGTTGGCCTTATTTAATACTGCCCCTACTGTTTGGTATGGCGAGTTGACCAGTTTGCGTAGCCGCATGGGCGAAATTCGCCTGGACCAGGGCAGTACCGGGCTTTGGATGCGTGCTTACGGTAACAAGTTTGATGTTTCCGAGAGTTCCGGGTTGGCCTACACGCAAAACCAGCAGGGGATTTCGTTTGGTGCTGATGCGCCTTTACCCATCGGTGATGGGCGCTGGTTGGCTGGCCTGATGGGGGGTTATAGCAAATCTGATCTTGACCTGGCGCAGGGCACATCAGGCACGGTCAACAGTTACTACGTAGGCGCCTATACCACGTGGATTGACGAAAGCGGTTACTACTTTGATGGCGTGCTCAAATTCAACCGTTTTCAAAATCAATCCTCCGTCAGCATGAGTGATGGTGAGCGTGCAAAAGGCGATTATGACAACAGCAGTGTCGGTGCTTCTGTGGAAGTTGGCCGTCATATTAAATTAGGCAATGACTATTTTATTGAACCCTACACTCAACTATCAGGTGTAGTTATTCAGGGTAAACGTTATGAACTGGATAACGGTATGGCCGCGGATGGTGATCGTACGCGTTCGTTACTGGGCAAGCTTGGGGTGACCGCAGGGCGAAATTTTGAGATGAGTAACGGCAACGTTATTCAGCCTTATGTACGAGTTGCCTATGCGCGTGAGTTTGCCAAGAATAACGAAGTGAAAGTCAATGCTGAAGTGTTCAATAACGATCTTTCCGGTTCTCGTGGAGAGTTGGGTGCAGGTGTCGCTATGTCCGTTTCGGATCGCCTGAGCCTGCATGCTGACTTCGATTACAGTAACGGTGACAAAATTGAACAGCCCTGGGGGGCGAATGTGGGCATTCGTTATTCTTGGTAAATAGTCGATGACGTTAAAGTGGCTTGACACCGCCGTGCCACTTTAATTACGAGGCGTATTGGCTGCATAGTGAGAGCAGATCATGTCCAGAATTAATTACCCTAAACATTTACCTGTGCACGTTCCTCCAGATGCAGCCAAGGTTCTGGATTTGCTTCCCGATGTCGAAGGTGGGCAAGTCAATCTTTTACCTCTGAGCGCATTGTCTTCGCCTGTTCGCGTGTTGGTGCCGCAGTGGCCTAACGGTTCGCCGACGGCGGGCCTGTTTGATCATGTTGAGTTGGTCTGGGGCGGCTCCGTCGTGGATGACTTGTCTATTGATTATGCTGGGACGGATGAGCAGCGAACATTGTTCATACCTCTGGCCGACCTCACTCATGGGCAACACACGCTGATGTATCGGGTTAAAACATGGAATGCCCAAGACTATGTAGACTCCTTGGCCATCGATGTCACTGTTGACCGGGTGGCCCCCCGTTTGAATACCCTCGATAGTACGTTGAAGTTTTCCTTAAAAATAAGTCCTCCCAATAACATAACTGCTGCTTATCTGGATGACCCAGCCAACAATAATCAAGTTGTAGCCACGCTGCCTGACTACACTGAAAAAAAGGTGGGGGATGTCATTACCTGGTACTGGGATACGTCGCCCAGCGGTCAGCAAGTTGTCGCTACCAAGACGCTGGTGCTGGCAGACCTGAGCGTGCCGCTGCAGGTGGCATACCCCGGCGATTTGCTGCGCAGGGCTAATGGTGACTTCTACGCCTCGTACCGAGTGCGTGACCGTGCAGGCAATGGCGATGATGTGTTGGCCAACCCGCAGCCGTTAAACGTCAATATTCGCCCACCCACCCCGCGCAAGTACCCAACCGTCATAGAGGCCTCGAGCAGTAATGAGCGTGGTGTGCTTGCGCCTTTTCAGGGGACTGATGGCGTGACCGTTGTGGTGGCGATGACAGAGGTTGACCCTGGCGAGGAGGTGCTGGTGGACTTTATCGGTGCGCCAGGGCCTGGCTCTGTGAGCGGCGTGAAACCCACCACGGCAGTAGAGCTTGAGTTCGCCATCCCTGCCTCTGTGGTCGCGGCAAACATTCCTGTGAGTGGGCTTGGTAATGCGGTAGAGGTGCGTTATTGGGCCGGCCAGGATGCTTACCCCTCACAGGTTTATACATTGACCATTAATGCTTTTGCGGCAGGCGTGCTTGGCAGTATCCATTGCAGGCAAGCACAAGTCGGTTCGCCGGCGACCCTGGCCAAAAAAGACGTCCCTTCAGCAGGCGCAAACCTGGAAATCAGGAAATGGGCGTACCAGGCCCCGAACCAACTGATTAAGGTATGGGCGGTTACTTCAGGCCTTGAATCCTATTTTCTGGACGCCGTGGCGCAAGGGGCTGATGGCACGTTCGAGACATTTTTGCCCAAAAGCTATGTTGATTCTCTGCCCATAAACGCCATTATGACGCTGCATGCCAGCATCAGTTTTGACGAAGGCAAGCAGTACCTTGCGTTTAAAACCGAAGCGTTGAAAATCATTGCCTAGGTAATGAGCCCGTTTTGCCCGGCAGGGCTGATCTGTCGGGCCGATTTATTTGTAGGTAATGGTGAATCCTAATGCGCCATCTGCCGAACCTGCTTCGACATCAGCGCTGGGGGCGGTCTGGTAATAGCGAGCGTTGAACTCCAGCAGCATGCCGCCTGTGGCCGGGATAGCGGCCTGCAGCACGTCAGTCTCCAGGGGAACCGGGGTAATGGCGTCGCGCCCCAGTACTTGAATACCAACCCCTTTCGCGGCGGAGGGGCCTGCGAGGCTGAAAAGACCTTGAGATGCATCAATGGTGGTGGATCCGGCCGTGGGATCCAGGCGTATATAAGCGTTTGTCACCGTGCCCCCGGGTAATGGGTCGGATACACAGGAGTTCAGCGCGATAGTGAAGGGGACTGCATCGGTGGCATGCCCTTCGTCGGTAAACGCCGAGCTTGGCCAATCCCCCAGTTTGACGGGGTCAGCGCTGACAGGATTGGTTGACAGCGTGCACTCGGCTTGAGTGACAGAGCCGCTCAAGGCGACGCCGAAAGCATTGGGAAGACCGCTGAATGAACCTTTGACCAACTCCCTGCCAGCGTCCAGCGGTTGCAAGGCCGGGCTGATAGGTCCGGTTTTGATCAAGGTTACAGTGCCCTGCAAGATTGCGTGTTGAAGGGCGAAAGGGATGTTGAAGTCGATGTAAGCATCAAATGGCACCGAACTGTCAGGGCTGCTTAGTTTCCAAAAGTTAGGTGTTAATCCGTCATACGGCCTGCCGAATGTGATCTGGGCACCGACTCCGGCAATGTTGGTCGGCAATATGTCTCCTCGGGTTGTCACGCCGTTCCTGCGCAGTAGGGGGCCGGGTACAGCGGGCACGCTATTGGATGCGTTGAATGTCAGACGGGCAGTGCCGTCGTTTTCGCAGAAAATGCTGTTGCCACCGCCACTGGCAAAAAAAGGTTGCTCAATCGGGCCTATCGGGTCACCTATCTGGGCATCTCTGGGTACATATAAGGCATTCACATTGGCGGTGTAACGAACTGGCCCCGTTCCAACTCCCCAAAAACACGTATTGCTGGCCGCATAGGCTGGGCCTGTGGCCATGAGCGCGTTGGCTGCCAGCACGAATACTACGCCTGGAAATGATTTGAGCGACATACGGTGTTTGATCCTGGTTAAAGCAACGCCAGGCACTGCAAGCTGCCTGGCGTATGATTGAACGAATAGTGAATTAGCGGCATGTCAGGTCTTGAACTCGATAGCCCTGTATCAGAGGAATGCTCTGGACATCTATGTGTAACTGGCAGTGCTGTTCGCCGTTATTGCCCCAGCGAACGAAGACGGTTTGCTGATCTTGAACAGTGCTCAGCATGACTTGACCGGCCTGGCCGACAACGGCGAGTACTTCGCCCGTGGCATTGCTGACCTGAGCGCCAAAAGGCAAGGTTGCACCGCGCATGTCGCGTGTGGTGAGCACCACTCGCTGGACTCTGCGTGCAGCAAAGCTCGCCTTGATCACAGCTCCGCGGCGAGGTACTACTTGAGTCACACCGTTATCAATTTCGACATCAGGATCCAACTGGTCGGTATCGAGAATGACGCGGTTTATCCGGTAGGGTTGTAACGACGGGATAAGTGCATAGCCGTGCTGATTGGTTTTGGCAGTTGAAGCATTGAGCAGACCGACCCCGGCGATATCCGGAACATGAATCAGACCGCTGGTTTCACCCAGATAAGGGCCTGCTTGCAGCCCGTCGGCATGCAGCAAGAGTGTGCCGCTGGCGTTAAGCGAAAGATTGGTATAGTCGGCGCCTTGAGTAAGGCCTGCACCCACGCTGGCAAAAGAGGCCTGATAGCCCAGAGACAGTTCAGTGCTTTTTTGCTGGTTTTCATCACTGGCCCGAGAGGCCCGATAATTGAGCCGGTCTTGATCGGTACGGCCCGCCAAAGAGGCACGCTGACTGAACTGCCCAGCGCTTTCGCGTATATCGTAAGTCGCCGTTGTTGAACGCCCGAAACTCAGAGGCATCGAGATACTGACACCGAGCTGGCGCTCATTGAACTGGTCGTCGTTTAACGACTGCGAAGCGTAGAGGCTGTAGTTGATCGATTTATAGCGGGAACTGAAATTCAACTGAAATTGACGTTGCTGGTCTTCCGACTGCCAGTAGTCCTCTTGGGATAAGGTCAGACTCAGCGAACTGTAGCGCCCCACGTCCTGAAAAATCGAGGCTTCCAGCAGGCTGCGTCGGCTTCCACGAAAACGCTGATCGGCGCTGCGCTCACGCACAGTTTCGCTAAAGTCCCGATAACCTGCGGTGGAGTAGCGATAACCTGCAAAGCGCAGATTTGTTCGGGTTTCGAACGATTTACCGTACTTGATCGCATAGCTCAGCCCCTGAGCGGTACGGCTGCTGTCATTGCGATCAATCTGAGCGTCAGAGCGTGTCACATCAAATGACAAGGCACCGATTACGCCCAGGTTTTTGCTGAGCCCCAGTGTGCCGGCCTGATAGAAATCGTTGCCCATCAAACCGCCGTAGAGTGTGGCGTTCCACCCGATCCCTGTCGCCAGCGTCCCTTGCCATATCAATGCATCATCCTCTGAAAAAGACGGTGCGTTGTAGCGACCCATACTGGTGCTGTAACGCCAGACGCCTTCGCGCAAAAGGTTATTAAGCGTGGCGTAGGGCTGAGTAAAGCGACGTACCTGGCCATCTACCCCGGTCAGGATGATTTCCAGCTCACCGCTGCCTGCGCCTGTGGTGAGGTCGTTGATCTCGTAAGGGCCTGCACTGACATAGGTTGAGTAGATAGGGAAGCCGTTTTGACGGATCTCGAGTCTGGAGCGAGTGAGTGCCACGCCACGCACGATCGGGGCATAGTTTTGCTGTGAGTCAGGCAGCATGCTCATGTCTGATGCGATCTGGACACCCCTGATCGGGATGCTTCTGAATACATCGCCCGGAGTAAAGGTTTCACCCAGGGTCAGTTGCGAGTGCGTGCCGGGTAGGTCTCGTTGCAGGTAGGTGTAGGCACGTGACCAAGTGCGCTCTCCTTGTGCATCGCTGCGAAACGTATTGTTGCTGCGAAAGCGCCAGGCGCCCAGGTTCACGCCGCTGTTCAAGTACAAGTCGTGACTGTTGTTTTGGCCGATCTGGTCGCTGTTGCTTTGTTGCGCGGATACTTGATAGCTCACGAACGCTGAGTTGATACCGTAATCCCAGCGTTGTGGGTCGACATAACCGGCGACGTCACGACGCATGGCTATTTGCGGGATTGAAATGGACAACTCAAGCGTGCTGTCATCCAGTTTTGCGGTCGCGCCGGGAATAAGGCGTTGCAGATCGACACATGCACCCAATGTGGATTCAGGTTGTTCCAGGCTGTCTAGTTTTACGCCGATATCATTAAGCAATTGGGGTGGCAGGCACGGCGTAAGCTCGTCGTTTTGATCATTTGCGGTGAATTCGATTTCCCTGCTGTCGAAGACGTTCTGGTTGGCATGAATACTGACCAGGTAGCGCCCGGGTATCAGATGCTGGCGAGTAGACAATGCGAGCAAGGCCAGTTCACCGGCATCGCTAGTATGAGTGTCCGACTGACGCATGAATGAAGATTGAAACTCCACGTCTGTGGCGGCCTGTGCTAAATCAGCCCTCCCTGCGACAACACTGGCGCCGGTCAGCAAACAACAATGGAGCAAGCGATTAGCCGGGGTCGAGCCGCCGTACGGTAAAAATGGCATGAAGTAAGTCCGCGCAACGTTAAAGATCAAGGGCGACGGGCAGCGTCATGGGGGGGGTATAACCTCCAAAGTCAGTGATCACTGAAAAATGTACTTTCATGTCTTGACCCGGTTTGAACCCGTCCAGCTCATACATCTGAGTGGTTAAAGGGAGTGCCATTGAGGTGTCTTTTAAACTGACGGTCTGCTTGTCTGCACTGAGTTCAATGCGGACAAAAGACACATGAAAAGGGCCAGGGTTGTTAACGATCAGGCGTGCATAGCCGTCAACTTTACGGACAGACCATTGCAAATGCTGCAGGCTGTCCAAAAGCGTACTGTTTAGCTCGGCAGGTCGGTAGAAAACTTTTATTCGCGTACGCAATGCAATATTTAATTGGTTATTATCGCTGGCTTCTCGTTGCGGAATTTCTTGAACGTTGAAATAGAACAGCGATTCGCGATCGCTGGGTAATGTATTGGGCAACCCGTTTATTTGCACATGTTGTTCTTTGCCTGCATTCAAGCGAAACAGGGGGGGTGAGGTAATAAAGGGAACAGGCGTTATTTGATCATCGGCAGCCGTATTGACCCAGGTTTGTACCGCGAAGGGTTTACTGCTTGGGTTGGATACTCTGACCGAAACATTGCGCTTGTCGCTGTCGAATATTACGCGGGTGCTGTTGACGGTCAGCGCGCCGTAGCTGTTGGGGAGCCAAACGATAACAACCCCCAGCAACGCGCAGGTCAGTGCACGGTTTGAGAACCGTGCACGGGTCTTGGGAAAGCTGAGCATAGCGAGTCTCTTGAATAAGAAGAGGGTGTTAAACAACGGGCGATTAAGCCCGTTGTTTAGTTCAGCGGGATGTCAGTTGACATCAACGCGGAACTCGGCGTCGGCATCAGCAGGGCCCGCAGTCACTGCGCCTGCGGTGGCGATATAAACTGCGGTGAAGTACATCAGTGTTGGGTCGGTTTCACTCAGCGGATAGATGGCCGAGGCGTCACCACTTTTTAGCAAGGTGCCGGTATTGTCCTTGATCGCTACGGCCACGCCAGTCGCCGCTCCTGCTACGGGTTTGATGCCATAGTAGTCACCGCCTCCGCCTTGTACCGAGCGGAAGGTTACCGTTGCATTGAGTTTGGCAGGATCAAGCACGCAGCTGCTGCCGGGTGTAATACGCATTTGAAAGCCTCGACCGCCGCCTTCACTGCCTTTACCGTTGAAATCACCTGTATCGACTGAACCGAGCGGTACAAGGTTACTCACTGCGCCACTTTCAGGGTTGACGATTTCAATAGGGCAGGTCGCACTACTGATCTTTCCGGAAAAGTTGATGGTGCCGTCATAGGCGAATGCTGAAGTGGCTGCCAGGCTCAATGCCAGCCCAAACGGAAATATAAATAAAGATGTCTTCATTTTATGTGTGCCTTTATTGAAAAGTAATAATGTGAAAGTGCACTGGTGTGAGTGTTCACGCTAGTGCCAATTTATGAAAGCGCAGGGATAATAATGGGGAATAAGCAGGAGGGATATGAGAGAACTCTCATTTTTTGGTGAGGCTGCGAAGTGTATGGCATATAGATGTGTGAAAAAAAACGGGCTCCCTTATTGGGGAAGGAGCCCGGCTTGTTATTAGTCTGCAGCAGGTTGCATCTTTATGTCGTTACCTATCTTTGCTCTGATCTGTTCGGTGCTGTGTTTCGGATGCTCCGGATCTGT
The DNA here is from genome assembly GCF_040310285.1 of Pseudomonas sp. HY2-MNA-CIBAN-0224. NCBI lineage: Bacteria > Pseudomonadati > Pseudomonadota > Gammaproteobacteria > Pseudomonadales > Pseudomonadaceae > Pseudomonas > Pseudomonas sp. HY2-MNA-CIBAN-0224. The sequence goes on from NZ_JBEOPQ010000031.1 coordinate 18,195, forward strand.
GAATTTGACAGAAGTAATTCTGTTCTCTCCCAAATAAGTAGACTGTACTCTACTGTTTTGATCCATCTTAAAGTCATCCCATGAATATTGTGATTTTTCTCTGGGTTTGTACGGAGTAGCAACTGTGGATTGAGTTATTTGTATATTCCGACTAGGTCCTGGGTTGCTTGGCAAAGCCGCCGCTGGCTGGCCTGCTGGAGGTAGTGGTGCCTTTCTCGAAGTCTGTGTTGAAGGATCTTTGAAGGAGCGTGTAACGCCTTCGCTCGCCTCAGCAGCCCCGCGTCCAGAGTTGCGGCCCGCTTGTGTTGTTCCTCCCATCAGGTTGTTGATGTTTTCAAAGGAGCGCTTGAGGCCGGCGTGATAACTTGCTTGTGCAGCCGCTTTTGCCTTGAGCTTGGCAGCGGTTTTGATGGCGCTATAAATACCGAAAGCACCAAACACAACATCCAGGCCGCCGGAGATAAGAGAGCTGGTCGCGTGTGATTCTCGTTTTCTGAGTTCAGTTGCTTGCGTCGCCATAACGCCCTCATAGATCCCGTAGGCACCAAAACCAATACCTACGGCTGTGAAGACGAATGTGCTTGTTATGGCTGCAATACCCACGGGGGGAGCAATGACAACCGCCGCTACTGACAGAGCAATACCGATGGCTGAGAGTATTCCCCCGAGCAACCCTTTGGTGTTGGTTTTGCGATTGGCATGGCCTGTCGGGTCAACATAGTTGATGGGGTCTCCAGCACAATACACATAGGGGTTTATCCCACCCGCGCCGAACGGGCTGAGCGAGTCCGGGCTATGAAAGCGCATCAGTGTCGGGTTGTACGCCCGATACCCCAGACCCAGCAGATACCAACCACTTTGCTCGTCTCGCACTTCACCGTTGAAACCGAGCAGGCACTGCAGGTCATCATCCGGGCTGCGTTCACCATAGGCACCATAAATGGCTTTACGCAGTTGATTCTGGCCGCTTTCGGCCAGCACGCTGTTTTTACTGTCGCTCAGTAATAACAGGGTGTGTTCAGAGCTGCCTTGCTCTTGCTGGCCCAAAGGCTGGTCGTTGAGGTAAAGATAGTGGGTTTTAGTATTCCCTTGCTCTGTTCTGCACAGGCGATCGTCCTCATAAAAGCGCAAGGTTTCGGTTTGCGTGCCACGTGTGACGCCCAATAAGTGGTTGTGTGCGTCATAGCGGTACTGGCTCACCAGATTGCCGTCAACGTCGTTTACCCTGAGCAGCCGGCCCTGGGTATCGTAATGCAAGCTTTGGCCGTTTTCGTCGTGCAACAGGTTACCGTCAGCGTCGTAGTCAAGGTTGCAAACAGGCGGATAGGCAGGGTGATTGTGGGTAATGCTGACCAATTGGCACGGATCATTCGCGGCAAAAGTGCTTTCGGCATCATCGCAACTGCCGTCTGCAAATGTTGTGTACACCGCAGTGACATTGTCCAGCGCATCGAAGCCAAATACTTGTTCGCGAATCGCATTGCCGTAGCGATCTTTGGGCAGGTTTGTGCCTTCGCAGTTGTATTGCACCATGCGTCCGCGTTTATCGTAGATAAAGGTTTCCAGCAGCTCTGTTTGGTCATTGAGTTGCAAGTGACGGCTTTGCAGTTTGCTATCGACTCGATATGCCTGGGTGATGGTTTGCGTGGGGTGGCCTGCGCCCAAGGTCATCTTTCTGATTGTTTCCCGGCCTTGGTCGTCGTAAGTCAGTTCGGTTAATAATGTCTGCTGGTTGACTTTATTCTGGGCGCTGACCGTGCACACCTGACCTAATTCGTCATAGCCAATAGTTGCGAGAATATCGCCTTGCTCAACGCTATCAATTCGAGCTTTGTCGTCATAGGTGTAGTTACAGTCCAAACCGTTGATTTGAACGCGGGTCAACGGACGTCCGTTCAGGGTTTGAGTGTACTGAGTTTCCCACTGTTTGCTTGTATCTTGTTCGGTCCAACGCTCAGAGAGCACTTGGCCATTGTTGTTGTAAGCAAACTCATGCAGACCCGCAACGTTTGTTGACGAGGTTAATTGCGCACTTCGTCTATCGTAGTCAAAGCGCGACTCCTCGCCACCTGCTGTGATGATTGTCGGTGTGTCTACCAGACCCGGCTCGTATGTATAAGTGAGGATATTTTTGCCAGCGGTGAGCATGTTGCTCACCTGAGTTTGGCCACCTACATAAAAGTACTCCTGAAAGCGAGGACCGACCTTTACAGTTTTCCTGCGGTCCAGGCCATCAAACGTCTGAGTGCCGATGAGTTGAGTTTTTTGGTCAGCCACAACCTCAAGGCTGACAGGCAATTCCTGGGAGCTGTGAGAGGCATAGGCACGGTGAATTTCGGTGTAATCGGGTAAGACGGTTATCTGTAGACGAGAGAATGAGTCGTAGACAAAACGTGTGGTTTCGCCCAATTCGTCAATTTGCTCGACGCAGTTACCCAGACCGTCATACCTGAGCTCGCGTGTGCTGATGGTTTTACCATTGGCGTCCAGTGTCTCGATTTTGTCTTCTTTATCGAACAGGTTGAGCGTGACGTGGCTTTTGCCAATGATTTTGGGTTCTGCTCCGGCGCTCTGAGCCCAGCGGGTCAAGGTGTGTTTGGCCTGATTGTTTTCGGTAATCTGAACCACACCATCAGGGCCTACGACCTTGAATTGCTCGCCCCAAGCGTCGTACTCGTAAGTGGTGGACAAGGAAACGTTTTTATCAGCTTCCCAGTCAATAGTCGTTTCACGGGTCAATTGCCCCAAGTGATTGTAGACAGCGCTATAGGTGCTGCGGAACAGCTCGGGGTCGCCACCCAGCGCATCGGCGTCCTGGCGATCTTCTTTAAGCACTCGATTAAACCCGTCCAGCCAGGTACGGGTTTCAACGCCTTGAATGTCGGTCGTGTATTGCACTGCCTGTTGGCCAGGTGTTCCATTGGTCAGTGCATAGCGATAGGTACGTGTGGCTTGGTATGGGGTGTCAGGCGCTGCTGTTTCTTGGGTTACGCGCCCCAGTAGGTCGTACTGGTAGATGGCATGTGCGTCGTTGTCATCACGGCTTGAAAGCTTGGCACCGTCAAGAGTTGAGTGCTCTTCGGTGATGACTTTGCGTACCTGCGCACTGGGGGCGACCAGGTTTTCTGGGTCGTCAGGTATGTCATCAAAGCCAATCATGGTGCTGATGGTACGCATGGCCATTACACCGGCACGGATGTTGGGCGTGATGTCATAGTCGTAGGTGGTGGTGCTCAGCGTCTCCGCCTGGTTGTTCAGGGTCTGCTGCATTTTACTGAGACGCCCGTGCCGTTTTGCATCGTCCGGCGTATTGATGTACTCATGGGTCAGGCGCCGCAACTCTGTGGGCGCGAGGCCATCCAGTACCTGTACCAGCGTTTCCTTTTGAAGTGTTATCCACGTTCCGCTTCCCGCCAACCCTTGGTATTGATCATAGCGATAACGCGTTTGCAGGGTTGGCGCCGACCCGAAACCGGAGGCTGCTGGAGTGACGGTTTTGCTCTTGAGAGAGCGCACAAATTTTTGCGGATCTGCTGGGCAACCATAGTGGCCTTCTTCACTATCTGCTTCACCGTCCCTGCTGTACCACGTGTTGGTTTCGATCACACCATTGGCGTTGGTCTGGGTCAGCAGGTTGCCATAATCATCATAAGTGGCCGTCACTGTCTCGGTGTGTCGTGGCTCAGTGGCGTTGGCGTTTCGCCAGATCTTGGTGACTGTTTTTGGCAATTGGCAATAAGCGGGTTGATCTTTGAAGTTCTTTTGCGGGTCGATGTAGTACTCGGTCTCGGTCACTGACAAGGTGTCTTCACTGCCCGCTTCGGCCTTTTGGGTAATTTGCTCGCTTACCAGCAAATGGTATTTATTGAATACCCGGTGAGTGCTTCGAACCGTTTGGTTGCGGGTGGCATCCCAAACATTTTCGGTGGTTTCGTATTGATAGTCGGCGCTGATTTTATAAAGGTTATCCAGTCCATCGTCACTCCACGCGATACCACTGCCAAACCCCAGGAAGTTTCGATCCTGCGAGTCGTATTCATAGCGGGTTTCACTGACTGGCTGGTCGAAACCCGGATCGCGCTTATGTATCTCCACTCGTGGCAGCTTGCGCCCGCTCAGCCCCGGAAACGAATGCCCCGCGGCTGAATAGGTAATGGTTTCGTGACCACCGGTGGGAGTATCAACGCTGGTAAGACAAGTCAGATCGTTATATGGACCATAGGCGAAGCGCCAGGAAGCGTTGTCGTCAGTTGGCAAAACGATAGTCCTGGTCTCACTGCCAATGATTTCAAGTTTAAATTCGGCTTCATACATCGTGCCGGGGTGCAGCAAGATCTTTAGCTCATTGTTAGTGCGCACCAAGCTGATGAGCTCAGTGCCGTCAGCATTTTTCATGCTGCTAAGCAGCGGCTCAGTAAAGAAGGGCGTGTACTGTAACGTCACGCTATGGCCCTGAGGTGAAAGCATTTGCACCGGCATGGCCAATCCGCCTTGGCCGACCTCAAGGATTTCAATGAGCCCAGACTTATGCTCGATGCGATAGTGCTTGTCGTCCAACATATAAAAATGAAAAGAGTCGATCTTCTTCTCTGGAATAAATTTCCCAATACCTTCGGGCGTCTCTTCCAGGTTAACTTTAAATGTTTCACCGGTGTACAGTGATAGCACACGACTGTTGGGGTTGTACTGTGAAAGCTGTAAGTTCCAGCCGATCCCGAAACCACTGTCACTGTTGTTCAGTGGGTTAAAGTTAAGTTGCAGAGGAACGACGGGGCCACACAAATGATTGGCCTTGAGTTCGGGTAATGTAATCGCGCAGGTATATTGTCCAGTTCGCGGATCAACTTGGCTTTGGATAAAGTTTAAAAAATTAAAAGCATTAGACGATACAGTGGTGGAGGTGGCCATGAAGAGAGCCTCGTTGCAACCAGGGAAGGGGGCGGTATATTGATAGTGGATTAGTTGACAGGCTGGGAGCGCTCGATATAGACACAGCTGATTCGTTCGTTCAGGTTTTTATTAGCGTATTCTGATCCAATAAATTTTTCTTCCATGCGAGTATTCTTTTTGGAGATTAATCCGCCGACATTAATGTTTCTCAAACCATCAATAGTCGTTTCTCGAGGAATCGATGCGCTCCAGTCAGTGGGGTTTTTGGTGGTTTTAAGTTTGAAGTAAAAAACACTAGGGGCCTGAGCGCCATTGCACCAAGCGTTATCATAAAACTGAATTAATGTGGCGGACGGTACATTTTCAAGCCAGAACGAGGAGACGGAATCATTCTCGCAATATTCACTGCTGGAACTAAAGTCGAATGTTTTTGAAGTTTCCGGGACGGCCAATGTACATTTCTCGGCACCTTTATCATCGATTAAGTGTATGAGTCCATAGGAGTTATGAGTTGCCTGTGGCGTTGTGGTGGCAAAACAATTGATGGTGAAGAGCATCACGCCTGCGCAAAATGCAGCCATTGGAAATGTAGAGTTGTTCATATATATATAGCCTCATTGGTTGTCCACGAAAAGTGGGATTTGAAATTGCCTTCATCCCGACTTTAGCACCTGTGAAGGCCTTGGCAACCTAGTACTTCTGCTAGTGCACAGCCTGAAAAATAGGGCGTACAACATGAACCTAATAGTCAATTTTTCAGTGGGTAAACTATCCACTTACACATTTATTACAAGGAACAGCGCCATGGCAGTTGGTGATTTGGATGCACCCGTCATCCCGCTTTTAATCAACAATACGATTGATCCACAACACTTGAACGGTGGGCCCTTGAACACCTATGCCAAGTACGATAACCCACAAGGCGGCGATGTGATTTATCAGAGTTGGCTGGGTCGTAAAGAAAACGGACATCCCGTTGATATCAAGGACACACCGATTTTTATCGACCCGTCGACAGAGGGAGAATTGGGTTTTTTAATGACGGTGGCCAATGACTTGGTAGTGTCATTGAATAAAGGACAAGTGTTTTATTCCTTTTATCTTGAACGGGCTAACGGTGACCCCAGAGAAGAGTCCAAGAGAATTCATTTTGGTGTCGGTCCAGTGGGTTGGCTGTCGGCACCACAGATAAAAGAGTCGCATGATAATCAGTTGGACCTTGACGCGCTCAAAGCCTATGCAATGCTTGCGATAGTGCCTTATAACGTTATGTCTAATGGCGATAAGGTCAGGGTTATCTGGAAAGGGACGAAGGCGGATGGTAGTGATGGCAGTACTGTGAATCTGCCCGTCAAAACGTTGAGTGATACGGATACTGACCGAACCAATAATCCGGGGCAAGTATTGAGTTGGGATGTGCCAAAAGCCAATTTTTCTCAGTTGCGTGGTGGGTCCGTCACCCTGCATTACGAGATCACCCATGCGTCTAGCCCATCCGGTCCAGTGACTGTTTCGACACAGCGTACCTTACTCATCACAGCGCCAATAAAGCCTGTGTTGGCTGCCCCCAGTGTCAAGGACCTGACCGGTACTGAAATCAACCCGGGTCAGTTCCCTAACGGCATCCGTGTTGTGATTGCAGCCTATCCAGACATTCGCGTCGGCGACGATGTGCTGGTCTATGGCACAGGTAGTAGTGCTAACAAAAACACCATTCAGTTTTTGAAGATCGACTCGTCCAATATCGAGACTGGTTTAATCGAATTGCCGATTAGCAATCAGTGGTTACTCGATAACAGGGGAAGCCTCGTTAGCTTGCGTTTTCAATACGCCCGCGCTGACGCTTCAGGTTCAAGTGTTCCCCTGGAACTGAACGTGCGAGAACCCTTGGTGCTGCCGCCCCCGACAGTGGACGCAAGCGTTGTCATCGCAAACAGGACTGAGCTTGATCCAATAGTTGCGATCAGCGGTGCACTCATTACCCTTCCAACGAATGTCATAATCGGCGAAGGTGATACCGTCATTGCCTATTGGAAAGGCTTTGATGACAAGGGGTCATGTGAAGTAACAGAGCCCAGTCAATTGAACCCGATGAAGTTCAATGTACCACCTACTGCCATCCCCTCGAACTTCAATAGAACAGTTGAAGTGACGTACAGCGTATCAGGGCAAATGGCTGAACCCTCTCTGGCGCTTTATATTCAACCGCTGCGCAACCATCCTTCTATAACCTGTGAGGGGGCTCAAGTCGGTTCTCCAGCGACGTTGAAACTGTCGGATATTCCTGGCTCAGGCGCTTTAGTAAAGATAGGGAAGTGGCCTTTTATCTCGACAGAACAAGCCGTTCGTTTGTGGTTGACTGCCGGTGGCATAGGCGAACTCGACCTTATAGCGGTGCGCGACGTATTGCCTGACGAAGTTACAGGCGGTGTCTCGGTTCGCTTGCTTAAAACACAGCTGGCCGGTATTGCACTTAATTCGACATTCAGCTTAAGGGCCAGTGTCAGTTTTGATGGCGGGAATACGACAACGCTATTTAACAAGATATTGACCTTAAAGTTGGTCGCATAAGCCGAGGGCGGTGTGAGTGATATTCGGTTAAGTACCTGCCCTGAATTAATGGGTGCTGATCAGTTTGGTTGAAGCTGTTGCAGCATTTAAAAATGCTGCGACTTGCAACTAATTAATCATTAAGTGGAGTAGATTCTCGTGGCTAAAATGACGTTGGCTGAATTAACAAAGTCGTTGCAGAATAAGTCTTCAACGTACGGCTGGGATGCTTTGACTCTTTATGATCAACGCAAGGCCAACGAGCTGCTACAGCAGTTGTATGTTGAACGATTTAACACCGAGGATGGCTATATCGAACCCGCCTCGATTGTCGCCTCTTGGGGGGATGGCAGTTATAAAGAGCACATCTTCAATCTGAAATTTAGTTCGCCCCGTCTTTCGTTTGAGCAGTCGTCCCCCGAGCTTGATCCTCGCGCCAGGTTAACCCTGAATATGGTTGGCGGTATGATTGTTACTACCGCAGCAGCCTTGGGGGGGGTTGTCTATGTCAAGAGGATTATGCAGGTACTGCCTGTTAATAGTCCGCAATTATGGATGGATCAGCCGATCACTAAAGGCAACGTCAATGGCGTGGGTGATGTGATCATCGATCTCGACCAGGCCGATACCTTTATGGCGACCTTTGTTATTGGCGATCTGGCCCAAGACGACGTGGGTCGTCGCTTTAAAGAGTATTTTAACTCTTTACCAGCGGCGCAAAAAAAATTCTCACTTGGCACTATAGATGGGCATGTCAATGGTGTGTTGACCCCTAAAAATTTTGAAATAAAGGTAATGAAATCCGCACCGGCCGCTTTGTTGAACGATTCAGAATATGGTGATGGCGCCGTGATGTTGTTTATCACAATGGAAGGAGGGACAGCGGGCACCTCTTTTCCAAGCGCAAGCGCGACTTACCTCATACCCGCAGATGAAGAAGGCCATAAGTTTACCGGCTCAATGTTGCTTTCGAGCCGAGTGCTGGCTGAGAAAATTTTAAAGCCCGCCTTGAAGAAATCTATTGGCAATGGGCTTATTTTGCAATTGTCCGACACCGGTTCTGACGCTGCCTCAACGCTCAAAGCAAGCGCCGGTGGAGGCGATATTACCGAAAGAGTTGTCTACAAATACTGGATGAACGGGGCCGAATGGGGTTATGAAGCGGATGCGTTCTCTAAATTAAACCCTTTGCGCTTTGAGTTTTCAAATACGGCTAATGACAACTATGGCTTTGGTATCACGTATGGAGAAGGGGGGGCGTCGATCGAGTTAAGTTGGAGTAACTCGCTGCCTGGCAAGTGTGAGGTGGACACGGTTGCAATTGATGATCCTGAAAATGTTGATTTTACGTGTACCTTTAATATTGCGTTGTCGCTGAAGCTTAATCTTGACGTAGAGACCAATAACGTCAAATTTAGTGAGGTGACAATAGTGAGTGAAAACTATGAGGTGGCGTTTGCCAGTAAGCCAGTCGTTCCCTGGAATTTGGACGGTGAAGCTGTCACTAAAAAATTCATCACTGAGAGTATTCGCGGTGCAGTCCGAAATACTCTCGATGATATTGAAATTCCTGATATCAACACTTTTTTACTGCGCAACCTTTTATTTCCGGGTCATAACGCTTTGCAACTTACGGCGGCATCTGTACCCGGCGATTTGGCCGTCTTTGGGCAAATCGATCCCTTGCGCACCACCTCAGTCATCGCCCCGATAAACTCGACCATTGAGGCGGGCAGTACCCTTCAGTTTTCCTTGCTGCCTTTACCCGCTGACATTACATGGACAGTGCGTGATGTGGATGGGGAAAATGATCAGGCGGGCTCATGCAGTTCGACCGGTTTGTACCAGGCCCCGACTCAAGATCAAATTAAAGAGGGTGCTATCACCGTTGTGGTGACTGCAAAGGGGACACTGAATGGGCAGCCAGTGCAAAGCTCTGCTCTGGTGTCGGTGCTCCACAGTGCGATACAAATCAACCCACTTTATTCCAGTTGCGATACCAATAATACGTCGGTGCTTGAAGCAACGGCATTGAGCGGGGAGACACTTGAGTGGGTCATGGAGACGCCGCAGTGGGGGTCAACACTCTCCAAAGTGGAGGGGAACCCGGCACTACGTGTGTATACCGCCGGAGATGTTAGGGATACAGAGGAGCCTTACCCCATCGATAAAATTACAGTGACAGATAAAAAGAATAATGTAAGTGCTGTGTTTTATATCTGCATCAATAAAACCCTGGCTATGATGCCCGTAGCAATGGACGAATCAAGCACGCCTGAAAAAGGCAGTGTGAAATTTAATTTGATAGGTAATAAGGGTCCTGTTGAGTCAGGGCCACAACTCACATGGAGTGTGCTGGAAGGACCGGGTGCCATTGATCCTGTCACGGGTGTTTATACCGAGCCTGCTGAATTAATACCGGGTAGCTTTGTAGTTGTCATGGCTGCTTATGATGCAGTTGCTACGATTTTGTATGGCTATTTAGCCATTCCGCTACCGCTCTCCAAATATGCTGAACTTGTTGGCCAAGTAAGCAATACGGTGCTGTCCACGCATGCTGAGTTTGTTGCGAAAAAGAGCAATACAGTGCGCGGGTAGTAATCAGTTTTAGCCTTATTTGGCGTGCAGCTGGCGTCTCATAATTGTTTTAATATGCTTTATAAGGAATTTTATTTATGCCCGGTTATTCGTTGGAAGAACTCGTTGAAAGAATGCACGGTAAGTCCATTACCTTGGGCTGGGACGCTCTGGTTTTTATGAATCGCACCAAGGTTAATAGCTTGCTGGAGCAGCAGTACGTTACGCGTTTTGAGAGTACCAGCTTTTTGAAGCGTATTTTTGGCGTCGTACCAATGACACCGGATGGAGGAGAAGTATTCGAATTGGGGGGTGTCATATTAAGTCACCCGCGTCTGAGTTTCGAAACAGCGTCGCTGCGTGACTCTCGGGTCACAGCGACTATGGATGTCGTTTCTGGCACATCCTCGTACAGACTCAAGGGCTCTAACCAACTGCCGGGTACCGTCCTCTATAGCTCCACAATCACTGCCCAGCAGGGTTTTACTTTGACCATGGATATCGACTTGAAGACTGCGTCAGGTACGGTCAGTGATACAGGCAAGGTCATGTTTGATATTGGCGATGGCTATAACTGCCGTTGTAATCTGGTTGCAGAGCCTAAGGCCCAAGAAACGCTGGGGGATTTTTTCAAAGACCTGTTCATGGAGCAAAAGCCCGAAGATCGAATTTACGAGTTGGGCACTCTGGATCTGAAAGATGCGGGTCTGCTGGCACCTAAATCATTCAAGATCAGGACCATGGCAACCGATGAAGGTCGCCTTCTTGGCTCCGACAGTTATGGTGACGGGGCGGTGGTGCTCTTGGTCAACACCAAGGGCAATCCGAATGAAGGCAATGAGCCGACGGGCGAATCATTGGACTATCTTATTCCCAATGACATTGATCCTGTAACAGGCAAGCGCAAGTATTCAGGGGCTTTGGTGTTGGCTAGCCGTGTACTGTTTGATTGGTATGTTCAACCTGATCTGGAGCGGCAACTGGGCAAGGGGCTTAAATTTGACCGAGAGTCAAACTCTCATGATAAGGCGCGATCATTAAGAGCCAGCATCGGTAGTATTAAGATTCCGGATGTTTTGCTGGATTGGTCTAAAGATGCTAACGATTACACAATAGCCAATCTTGGACCGGTGGGGTTGAATTTTAGCAGTGTGACTCGTGAGGCGGCGTTGATTGTAGAGTGTGAGTCAAGTGGTCGGGCCGCCATTAAAATGAATAATAAGCAAACACAAGCATTTAATCTGCATGGCTTTAATCCTCTTATTATTCCTCCTCAGCCGCAGCATGAGGATTGGCCTTTCAATATCTATGCTTCGCCTGCCGTAAATATTTATCTGGACGCCAAGGTGGGTGATAAAAATAGATTCACATTGCAGAAGGCATCCGATTCAACAGCCGCCTGCTCAGTAGATCTTACAGAGTACTACGCTCTGGGTTCTGAGCGTCTTCATGAGAATTTTGATACTGACTTTAAAAAACAGCTTGTTGAACCTTTAGAGGCACTTTTTGGCGCGTTCGATGTCATTGACATGCCTGATGTTTCCGTTCTCGCTATTAGCAACTTACTCTTCCCTGAACAGAATGCTTTACAACTGACCGAGGCACGCCTGCCAGGGGATTTGTTGATGATCGGTAATATCGATCCGACAGAAACCACTTTCACTCTTGATCCGTTGTTACCGATTATCAAAGCGGGTGAGAGCCAAGCGTTTGCAATCAGACAAGTGAATTTTAGAGCTCCCGATGTAACCTGGACTGTCAGGAGTATTGATGGCGAACAGGCGCTAGGTAGTGTCAATCAAGAGGGCGTGTACACTGCACCTGACGTGTCGCGACTCGATGGCACCGCTGTGCGTAACGTGGTGACAGCGACTTATCTCGATGAGGTTAGCCAAAAAAAGGTGACTGCTTCGGCACTGGTTACCGTCGCAATTACGGGTGTGGCGGTGACACCGGCGATGTCGCTGATCGATATGGATAATCGTAAAGAGGTGTCGCTTAAAGCCTATGCATTGAGCGGTTCCAGATTGACCTGGACCCCGCGCGGTGATCGGGGTAGCTTGGTCTGTAATGGCAACGAGGCGGTTTACACACCACCCTCGGGCAGTGCGGCTAATGGGCTGGAAACTGTTTTGATTGACATTGTGGACAATGAAACACAAGAGGCAGCAGTTGCAACTGTCCTGCTTCGCTCAGGGGCGTTTTCATTGGGGGTCTTTCCAAACTTTCATCCGGGTGTCAGGCCGAACCGTCAGGCAGTTTTTAACATTCCAATGGAAAACGGGGGAAATCCAACAATAGAGTGGGAGGTTATTGCTGGAGAAGGGTCAATAACAGAAGAGGGCGTTTTCACCGCGCCACCCATTATTATCGCGCCCTATAGCATTGTAAAAGGTACATTAGCGGACGTTGTTTCTGGTTACAGTATCGTTCATTTGTCTGAGCATGCCCGGCAGTCAGAGTGGCTTTCGTATGATGTTTTCGATTTTGAAGTTACACCGTCAGCGCCTACGGTGTACGCCAATGGTCTACAGCAAGCCAAAGTTGTGGTGCGCTTCAAAGCCACTGACGTAAATGGTGTTAAGGTGAAGTTATCGCAAACGGAGTACGACAGTATTTGTCTTGTGACGGCCGAGCAAAAAGTACCCTTGCCCGAAGTGGGAGAGACGGGTGTCCCTGAAGGCGGTAAGTGGTATTACACCGAAGCCAAGAATACATATGATACTTATCCACATCAAAGCCTAACTTCTGCAGGTGGTGTGCAGGCGCCTGAGCCTGTAGAAATTGAGGTCAAGGAATTTTTTGTTCAATGCCATAACGTTGAAAATTTACGTATTGCTGCGAAGTTGACCAGCGATAGCTATCAAGAATTCTACTCTAATCCTGATAAGAATGACGGTGAAGTCAATAACAAAGTCATTAATCTCATCGCCGTTAAACCTCCCGCAGGCGGATCGGTTGGCAGTGTCGTGTTCACGTTTGACAATGGCGACTCTTATCCAACACGTGTGGAAGGGCCGGGCGACTATGACGATGTTTTAGACACGTTGGATTATTATTACTTGAAATTGGTTGTCAAGTCGGAGCTGGTAGCAATAAAGAAAATCGTATTTGAGAAAAATTCGAGTATGGTTAAGTGGGAAAGCGACACGACTCTTGAAGATATTCACAGTGTCGTCGGGTATGCGTTTGGCGATGATAAAAATGATCAGGGCCAAATGAGATTGCATGTCCAGGATGAGGTCATGCGGAAATTAACGTATCAGAGCAATCTTCCGAAAAGCATCGTTATTTCTGGCAAAGAACCACCTGTTGGCCAAGTGTTGTTTAGTTTGCAGAGACGTCAATATTGGCAATTTGACAAGTATGTAAAATCCGATTTTGATACGGCAATACCACTTGTTGTTTACGATGCATATGGAAATAAACACACGCTGCGAATCACCTTTGATGGTGTTAATCGAAACAGATTGAGCATCTTGGCATAGTCGCGTCAAGCCTTGAGAGGGCACCTGCGCAGGCGGGTGCATCTTTGTTATATATCCAATAGTGGGAGCTCATTATGTCTACGTCGACGTCCGTGCATTCTAATGCATTTAATTTTATGAGTTACATACAAGGGCAGGTTGATCCGCGGACTGGACAATATACCTGCGCGATTACATTGCCTGAACTCAAGGCCAATAATTTGTGTGGCCCCGTCGTTCCTCTGCAACTTAACTTTAACCCACTGAACAACAGTGACAGTGGTTTCGGGATCGGCTGGAATTTACAGCTTTCACAGTACAATCCCAACAGTCGTGTGCTATCGCTGTACACCGGTGAAACATTTAAAGTTAACCTGGAAGAGACGCCCGAAGGTATTGGGAAATTTATTCCAGAGAAGAAGATCGACTCGTTTCATTTTTATATTTTGGACGACAAGCACTATCGCATCGAGCATAAGTCTGGGCTCATTGAAATCCTTGAGGTCGGCCAAGGCGGATTGGCCATGCCGGTGCAAATGCTTTCACCTCAGGGCCATAGCGTGACGTTACAGTACACGCCCTTCTTTACTGAGCCGCTGCTTAGCAGCATAAAAAATGCTGACGGCACTGAGCTCATCAGCTTGCTGCGCACTAACAATGAGCTAAAGATCTTGCTGCACCCCGGCACGGTGTATGAAGCCGAATTTAAACTTGAAATCATTGGCAGTGAGACCAGGACTATCGTTTTGCCAACTGACGACAACGCTTCCTGGCGCTTCGTCTACGGCATGTATAACGATCTAACCTGTCTCACCAGCGTTGATACCCCCACCGGTGGTCACGAAACCATTACCTATTCAGCCGCGGGGCATTCGTTTCCGGGGCTGAGCGGGCGCAAGCTGCCACGGGTTCAGATACATAAGCGCGATCCGGGTTTCGACCAGCCAGTCAGTGAAACCCGCTATGAATACGACTCGCAGGATCGAAACTTCCTGGGGTTTGGCAGTGGTATCGCGTGGAGTGACGATGGACTGGATAACCTTTATAAAATCAGCGCCGACTATCAATACGAAACCACCGAAAATGTTTGGGATGCCACCCGCAACCAAACGGTTCGAAGCACTCACCGAGTATTCAATAAATACCATTTGCTGGTAAGCGAGCAAATTACCCAAAAGGCCGAAGCGGGCAGTGAAGACACCTTGTCAGTGACCGAGACCAAGTACTACATCGACCCGCAAAAGAACTTCAAAGATCAACCCGCTTATTGCCAATTGCCAAAAACAGTCACCAAGATCTGGCGAAACGCCAACGCCACTGAGCCACGACACACCGAGACAGTGACGGCCACTTATGATGATTATGGCAACCTGCTGACCCAGACCAACGCCAATGGTGTGATCGAAACCAACACGTGGTACAGCAGGGACGGTGAAGCAGATAGTGAAGAAGGCCACTATGGTTGCCCAGCAGATCCGCAAAAATTTGTGCGCTCTCTCAAGAGCAAAACCGTCACTCCAGCAGCCTCCGGTTTCGGTTCGGCGCCAACTCTGCAAACGCGTTATCGCTATGATGAATATCTAGGCCTGAAGGGTGCAAGCCCTTGGCTTGTAATGGGGCGGGAGACTCTGACGGAAAGTGGGACCATTCTGCACAGCAGCACCTTTGACTATATTGAAACGCCGGACGATGCGTTGGACCATGGGCGAAAATTGCAAGACGCAGTGACCCGCAATGGCATGACCACGACCACCCAGTACCTCTACAGCCAAACCTTTAACCTTTTAGCTGGAGAGACAGTGCTGCATACAGTTAATACTGTGATTGGTTATGACGATGTACCTGGTGTACCTGATAAGCAAGTACGTAAAGTATTTACACTGGAGCACTCACTGCTCAATGGTCAGCCGCTGCTAAATCGAGATGACAACGATGTTGAAATTGCCTATGAGTATGATCTTCTGGGCCGTGTCACCAAAGAAACTGTTTCCCCAAACAATGAGGCTTACAAAGCCAGCCGCAATTACACTTATCAACTAACCGGCAGTGCAGGTCAACAGGCAATACAAACTGCCGAGGATGTAAAAGGTGTCAAGACCATCACCTACCTGGACGGGCATAACCGGGTCGTCAAGGAAGAGCGTCGAAATGCCGATGCGGACGGGAAAGGATCTGAAAAGTACCGCGACATTTACCGTGCGAGTTATAACCACCTTGAACAGATGACAAGTGAAACCGTTATCGACTGGGAGAAGGAAAAAGATATTGAGTTGACCAGTCTATTCAACTATGACGCTTGGGGTGAACAACGCAGTGTGATCCGCCCCGATGGAGTTGAAGAGCACGAGGTGACTGACCCTGTAAAACGCACAACTACCCAATGGGTTGAGGGTATGGGTAAAACGGTTACGACCCACAACCTGTTCGATAAGCCAGACAGCATCAAACGCATCAATCTGAAGAATAATCTGGTCAGCGAGCAAACTTATAATTATGACGGTCTTGGACGTACAGCAGAGGAATATGACGCTGCAGGCAACTGGACTCGCTATGAATATGACGCTTTCGAGCGTATGACCAAAACTATTTTGCCGGACGGTTATGAGATTGAGCGTGAATACGCACAACACAACAGTGAAGATTTGCCGATTAAAATCAGTGTCAATGGTCTTGTATTGGGAGAACAGGTCTTCGACGGTCTTGACCGGATGACCGTTTCGATTACCGGTGGGCGTAAAAGTATCTACAGCTTCGAACCAGGACAAATGCAGCCCTGCAAAGTTGTGCGCCCTACAGGTCTGGAAACCACTTTTGAGTACAGGCCAGAGTTGGGTGAGGAACCTGTGCAGCGCGGTACAGGTGAGAGCACTGCAATCTATGAATATGACCCCCAGAATGCTCGTTTGCTAAGCACTGAGGAGTCAGGTAAGAAACTCATTCGCAGCTACTTCAGTACGGGCGAACTCAAAAGTGAAACCCACGCGCAAGAAGGAACGGTGCCGCTCAACATGCACTATGAGTACAGCCGGCAAGCACGGTTGCTCACTTATGTCGATGTGCTTGGGCAAACCCAGACGTACGATTTCGACGAATATGCTCGATTGACAGCCACTGAGTTAGGTACGACCCGTTCGGTCTTCACCTATAACAGTGTGGGCCTTCAGGCAGGAATCGAAACCATTGATGGTGCACAGAGGTTGAAGATTGACCTTGCATACGATGATTTCGGCCGCGAA
This sequence comes from Pseudomonas sp. HY2-MNA-CIBAN-0224, assembly GCF_040310285.1. Classification (NCBI taxonomy): domain Bacteria; kingdom Pseudomonadati; phylum Pseudomonadota; class Gammaproteobacteria; order Pseudomonadales; family Pseudomonadaceae; genus Pseudomonas; species Pseudomonas sp. HY2-MNA-CIBAN-0224. Next base: position 34,915 of record NZ_JBEOPQ010000031.1, read on the forward strand.
GTATTACGTACATTCGACCTTGGTGGGGGAGTGGTTCAGACGCTGGAGCAGACTTACGACGCGGTCGACCGGCTTACTCAGCGTACTCTGAAACAAGGCGAAGACGTGCTGCGCAGTGAAGGCTATGACTATGATGCGCGCGGACGATTGTATGAATACACGTGCACTGGCAGCCAAGCACCGGTGGATCCGTACGGCAAGATCATTAAGACTCAGCTATTTGGTTTCGATGCGCAGGACAATATCACTTTTGTAGAAACCACCTATCAGGGCGGGGCGTATACCAGTGAATATGAATATGAATACGATGATCCCAAGGCTGATCCGTGCCAACTCAAGGCGGTTACCCACACGTTTGAAACCGGAGCGCCGCAACGGATTGAGTTCAGCTATGACGCCGACGGTAATCTTTTAAACGATGAAGCGGGGCGCATTCTGGCTTACGACAATTTGGGGCGTTTGACCAGCGTTAGCATTTAAAGGGGAAGCACTCAACGTGCTGCCAATGTGCAGCACGTTGGACTTTTAAGGCTGAACGTTTCCCAGCCCATTGTTTTGCACATAGCTGGCCAAGTCGCTGACATAGCGAACTCCAAGCTTTTGCATGGCGGCGCGTTTATGTCGGCTGATGGTTTTTTCACTGCGATTAAGGACTTTTGCGATGTCTCGACCCGAATAGTTTTGGCTGATGAGCCGCACAACTTCAAGCTCGCACAGTGACAAGGGTAGGTGCGGGTTATTGTCGTGTGATAAAGGGTTTTGGATGCCAGAAAATGTCTCGCTGATATAGGTTGATCCCATGCTTGTGCGTGTGATTGCGTGTGATTGCGTGTATCAGTTGTTCCAGTGGTTGGCGTTTGTCAAATAGTCCGCTGACACCCAATTTGAGTAAGTTACTTAATATGAGTGGGTTGTTGATCATCGTGATAATGATGATTTTGGTGCGTGGAAAGTGGCGCCGTATATAGCTGATCAGCCTGATGCCATCAGGTGTTTTTCCGTCTGGCATAGAAAAATCGGTTATCAGAAGATCGCATGGATGGTGTTTCAGTAGTTGTATTAACTCATCCGTGGAGCGAGCTTCGCTTATTATTGCATCGCAAAAGGCGCAGTTAAGTGTCAAGCGTATGCCGGTGAGTACTACGGGATGATCATCTGCCAGAATTATTCGTTGGCTCATGATGGGGAGAGGCAAATGATAGCTGTCAGTAGTAAGCAGGTAGTAGAAATCATAAAAAATATCTATGTGTTTAAGGCGGCGTTTACCTTAGCAGTCTATGCGCCTGTGTAAAAGTAGGCTGTTTCGTATATTCTCCCAAGAATTTTCTTACCGTCTAGACTGATGAGTTAAGAAGAATTCAGGGCTGAAGTTAGTTTCTCAGCCCTGAAAAAGTTATTCCGTGATCTGCAACTTTCTAGCCTCAGTATAGATATAACGCAACTTGTCATATTCAAATGGCGAGTCGAATTGCCCGTAACGGAAGCTGGTGTTGTAGCGTTTATCGATGGCTTGCAGCAGCCAGATTTCCGGGTGGCGCGAGCTTTCGCGCGGTACGTTGAGGAAGTTGATTTCTCGATTGGCGCCGTAGTCGACCACCAGCCCCGTGGTGTCGCGCAGGTTTGATGGGCCCAGGATCGGCAGCATCAAATAGGGGCCGTCCGGTACACCATAAAAGCCCAGGGTTTGCCCGAAGTCTTCGCTCTGACGCGGCAGGCCCATGGCGGTAGCAGGATCCCACAGGCCGCCAACCCCCAGCGTAGTGTTAAACAACAAGCGTGCCGTTGTTTTCAAGGAGCGATCGCCCTTGAGCTGCAGCATGCTGTTAAACAGGTTGGGTACATCACCCAGGTTATTAAAGAAGTTGGTGACACCGGTACGTACAAAACTGGGGGTGACATACCGGTAGCCGTCGACCACCGGCAGGAACACCCATTGATCGAAGCGGTAGTTGAAGTGGTAAATCCGCCGGTTAATCGACTCCAGCGGGTCATAGACATTGAGCGCATCCATGGTGGCGCGTTCGAATTCACGCTGATCGAGGCCTGGATTGAACTTCAACAGTTTTAGGGGTTGAGTAAAGCCATCAACGTCGTGGGTAGGTTCGATGTTGGCTTTGCTGTCGTCTGCCTGGGCGTAGCCGGCACTGAGTAGGGCGGCGAGAAGCACGAGATGTTTAGCCACGGAAGAACTCCAGCATGTCTTTGGTGTTAACGCGGTAGTTGAGATTGCCGCAGTGGCCACCATACGGGTAGACAGTCAGGCGGTTGCCGAAGGTCTTGCGCAAGAAGCCCAAATCACCAGGGCCCAGGATGATGTCGTCGGCATTGTGCATAACGGCAATTTTGGGGCTGTTTTTCAAATAGTCCTGCAAGGCATACAGGCTGACCTGGTCGATCAGTTGCAGCAAACTGCCGCCATCGGTGCGGGCGCGCCACATCGGTATGACTTGCTCGGTGAGGTAGCAATCGAAGTCGCACAGCAGTGAGCGCTTGAGAAATGGCGTCAGGCTAGTGCCTTCGGTAATGGGGTAGTTGGGAGGCGTGATCAGACCGCGACGGTTGATCAAATCTGAAGTGAACACGATGTCGGCGGATGAGAACCGGAACATAGTGCCAATCAGCATTGCCATCTGTTCGTTGGTCAAACGCTCTTTGGAGTTCTGCAAGTCGTAGACCAGCGCGCCATTAAGATCGACGTAGCCTTTCTGCTTGAAGTACTCGGTGAGCTTGTTCAGTACCAACTCGTAGAACGTGGTGCTGCTATTGATGCCTTTAACTTCCGTTTGTACCAGCTTGTCGAGGTTGCTGATGGACGTATACAGGTTCACCGGCGGGTTAAGCATCAAGACTTTCTTGAAGTTGAAGCTTTTGCGGGTTTCGTCCAGGTGGCTGACAAATGCCGCGTCCAATGCGCCCAGGCTATAACCCGCGAGGTAGTACTCGGTCACCGGCACATTGGCTTGTTGGGCGCGAACCGCTTGCATGACGTGATACAAGTCTTCGGCATCGTATTGGCTGATGCCGGGTGTGGCAAAGCGTGAAGCCGCGCTCATAAAGTCATAGCTGGTTGGCGACGACAGTTGCACAACGTGATAGCCCGCTTGATAGAACAGCTTTTTCAAAAACTCGTTGAGGCTGCTGTCGTAGGGCGCCCCTGTACCGGCGATCAAGAAGATCAGCGGGGCCGCGTGGTCTTGCTTGGCGATTCGGTAGGTGAGCTTTTTTACTGCCCAGAAGTTGGCCGGCAAGGTGAACTCGCGCTCTGGTCGCAGCTTGAGGGTGTAATCCGATTGGTTGATGTCATCTTCGCTGGGCAGCAGTGGGCGCATTTCCGGCGGGGTTGTCGCAATTGTGGCTTCGAAGGGGTTGGTCAGGGGGTAGCCATAAGTGGCGGGGTCGACATCGACCGCTTGTGCGGACGCACTCAAAATAAGGCCGCACAGCAAGGCGGCAAAGGGTAGAGAACGAAGCATGACGACTATCCCTAATAAAGTGCGGAAAATGATTCGCAGGCTATGACCACAGGGCTACAGTCGAAGTGCCATTGTCTGACACAAAATACATCCCCCGGGCAGAAGAAAGCAGGCAATGAACTACCAGAAGATACACGTTGAATGACTTTAGTGAACAGTTATCTGATTGCAAGGCTTGCATACCCCTAAAGGGCGATTAAGCTGGGCGCCGCTTTTGCCTATTGGAGTTTTGTATGCACCCTCGTTTGCCGTGGATCTTGCTGCTTATTGCCTTGCCATTGTGGCTGGCGGCCAGTTATGGCCTGCGTTACGGCTTGATGGAGGACCCGCAATGGGTGGGAACGTGCGTTGCTGAGGCCGGGCGTTGGGAATGCCAGTTGCGCTCAAACCTTGGCTGGTTGATTCAATTCAGGGCGTTGGGCTGGGCGGCGTTGGTGACGTCGGTGCTGGCTTTTTTTGTACGGGGACGTGTTGGCAATGCACTGGCGGTTTTGGCGTTGCTGTTTGGTTTGCCGGCATTGGCGCTCTACAACGCCAGTTTGGCGGTCTTTGCCGTGGTGATTGCGGGGTTGCGGCTGGTTCGGGAAAAACCGCAAAAATAATCCAGTCCAGGAGCGAGCTTGCAATCTTTTTAAAGATCAAAAGATCGCGAGGCAAGCTCGCTCCTACAGATTTTTTAGGTTATTGACGGCGACTGCGCCACAGCGCGATGACCATCAATACACTGACCAAGGCCCATACCCAGGCTTGTTGGTTGTTCAGGCCTTCTCGGTACAGTTGCAGCGGGATGCCCGCGCCGATGATCAGCGCCAACAGGCTGAGTTCACGCCGTGGTCCGCTCGCCGGGCGCAGCAGGTAAACCAAAGCTGGCAGCACCAGAGCGGCACTCGGAAAGCTGCGATAGCGGGGTTCAAATACCAGGCCCAGCATCATGACTGCACCGGCAAACCCGGCGGCTGCGATCCAGCACCCAGCATGACGCTCGAGCACGTTGAACAGGCGCTTACGCCAGCCCTGTTGTTGCCCCAGCGCCAAAGCGCCGTGGGCGAGCACAATCAGATTGAGCACAATCAACAACCCGGCCCATGTCCATTCTTCGGCAAAGCGACTGGTGACTGATGCAAGTTCGGCCCATGCCACCAGGCTACAACCCGCCACGGCCCCCAAGGCCGGCAGTAACAGGGCCGAGCGCGTGCTGCGTACGCGTCCACCGATCAACAATGTGGCCGCAAACAGGGCGATGCCCAGCCCCAGCCAGGCTGGCCAATGGGGCAGGTTGGTTACGGGGCCTGCAAGTATGCCTTTGTCTTGGCGGTCGGCATCAAACAGCCCCCAGTAACCGCCCACTGCACCCTCACTTGCACGCTTCCAAGGTTGGTCGAAGGCTTCGATCAGGTTGTATTTCCAGTCGTTCTGTTCGGCCAGGGTGACAAAGCCACGAATGAATTTGGCTTCGTTGACACGGCTCGGCAGGGAGGTTTCGCGCTGGCGGCCTTCGCTGGGCCAGCCGGTTTCGCCGATCAGGATGTCTTTATCGAATTTGCTGCCGAATTCCTGGCGCACCTGGGCGACGTGGTTGACGGCCTGGTCGATCCCCGCAGGGTCGTCTTCCCAATACGGCAGCAAGTGGATGGTCAGAAAGTCTACTGCCGGTGCAATCTCGGGGTGTTGCAACCAGAACTCCCACACATCGGCGTAGGTGACAGGTTGTTTGATCTGGCTTTTGACCTGCGTGATCAGCTTGACCAGTTGGGGTGCAGTGATTTCTTTGCGCAGCAAGGTTTCGTTGCCGACAATCACGGCGCTGATGACATCCGGGTTGGCATTGGCGTTGGCGATCAGTGCGTCGACCTCTTTTTGGGTCTCTACCGGATTGCTGCTAACCCAGGCGCCACTCATCATCTTCAGGCCATGTTTGCGGGCCAACTGCGGGAGGGCTTCAAGCCCGGCCTGGGAGTACGTGCGGATACACTCAAAGCGTGTCGCCAACAATGCCAGGTCCGCGTCCATGCGTTCTACGCGGGGTACGAAAGGCTGGTCGAACGGGGACTGGTCTTTGTCGAACGGTGTGTAAGACGCACATTGCAGTTTGTGCGTAGGGGTGGCGGCATCGGGCAGGATGACGGGTTTGCCCAGGCCATACCAGAAACCGGCAATGGCACACACGCCCAGCAAGCAGGCAAGGAGGTAAGGCAACACAGGGGAGCGGGCAGTCGCGGACATGGTCAGGCCGTATGGGAGCAAAGCCGCGCATCTTACCTGCAATCAGTGGCGCCTAGCGCGTCCGTATAATTTTGTCATGCAATGTTCAGGTGGGCGTCTGGGCAAAGTGCTTTCGGCCAGCGGTGGATGTCGTTGATGGTTGGCTGGGCGTCGTCGTCAGAGCAGGGCACTTGGCAGGCGAGGCCGATTATCAGGGGGGATGTTATGTCGGGGTGTTTATAAAGCCCTGAAACCTGATGTGGTCCGGCACTCGTCGGGCCCGGCACAGCGAGGAATCATAGATGAAGATGCGACGACTCTTGAGCGCGGGAGCTGCCTTGGTGCTGGCGATGAGTGCGGGGTTGGCGATTGCTCAGACCAAGCCCACCCTTAATATCGGTTATGTCGACGGTTGGTCCGACAGTGTGGCGACAACGTTCGTGGCCGCAGAGGTGATCAAGCAGAAGTTGGGTTACGACGTGAAGTTGATGCCGGTGGCCACGGGCATCATGTGGCAGGGCGTGGCCACCGGCAAACTCGATGCAATGTTGTCTGCCTGGCTGCCAGTGACCCACGGCGAATACTGGGCCAAGAATAAAGACAAAGTGGTGGATTTTGGCCCCAACTTTAAAGAAGCAAAGATTGGTTTGATTGTGCCTGAGTATGTAGAGGCCAAGTCGATTGCTGATTTGAAGGACGATAAAGGCTATAAAAACAAAATCGTAGGGATTGATGCCGGGTCGGGCGTGATGTTGAAGGCGGACGAAGCAATCAAGGACTACGGTTTGAATTACAAATTGCAAGCCAGTTCGGGTGCGGCCATGACCTCTGAACTGGGGCGTGCATACGCTAAAAATGAACCGATTGTAGTAACGGGCTGGGTCCCGCACTGGATGTTCGCCAAGTGGAAGTTGCGCTTCCTGGATGATCCAAAGGGCGTCTTTGGCGCTGCAGAAACTGTCAATAGTGTCGGTAGCAAGGACCTGGAAAAGAAAGCACCCGAAGTTGAAGCGTTCTTGAAAAAGTTTTCGTGGAATTCCAAAGACGAAATTGGTGAGGTCATGCTGGCTATTCAAGAGGGTGCCAAGCCAGAAGCTGCTGCCAAGGAGTGGGTTGCCAAACATCCTGAGCGTGTCGCCGAGTGGACGGCCAAATAATCGCGAAGCGTCTAGCTCGCAGCACACAGAACCGCCCGGTTTAATCGCCGGGCGGTTTTTCTGTTTTCGGCGCTGGCGAAATGATGTCTTTATTCGCGCAGCCTAGAGAATACGGGGCCTGTAGGGCATTTCGGTTCTACTACTAAAGTCGTCTGGCTTAGAGATCGAAGCCCCCTAATAGTGAAACCGTTACATCTCTTCTGTGCTGCGAGGACAAAAATAATGAACGACAGCATTTACCTCTCGATTCAAAACAGCCCGCGTTTCAAGGAGCTGGTCAAAAAAAGAGAACGATTCGCCTGGATTCTCTCGGCGATCATGCTCGGTTTATATGCCGCCTTTATTCTATTGATTGCTTATGGGTCGCACATCATGGGGGCCAAGTTGTACCCCGGCTCCGCTATTACCTGGGGAATACCGATTGGTGTGGGGCTGATTTTTTCGGCCTTTATTCTGACCGGTATCTATGTCCGTCGGGCTAATGGCGAGTTTGATGCGCTTAACACTGCAATTCTCAAGGAGGCTGAGCAATGATCGGGCGTCTATTGGCAGCACTGGGCATTGCAGCCTTGGCTCCCTCGGTTTGGGCGGCTGATGCCCTGACCGGTGAGGTGCAAAAACAACCGCTTAATGTCGCGGCGATCATTATGTTCGTCGTGTTTGTGGGCGCCACGCTGTGTATTACTTACTGGGCATCGAAACGCAATAAGTCGGCCGCGGACTATTATGCGGCGGGTGGCAAGATTACCGGTTTTCAAAATGGCCTGGCGATTGCTGGCGACTATATGTCTGCCGCATCGTTTTTGGGTATTTCCGCGCTGGTTTATACCTCTGGCTACGATGGGCTGATCTATTCGATCGGCTTCCTGGTGGGTTGGCCGATTATCTTGTTCCTGATCGCAGAGCGTCTGCGTAACTTGGGCAAGTACACCTTTGCTGATGTTGCTTCGTATCGCTTGGGTCAAACCCAGATCCGCTCGCTGTCTGCCTGCGGTTCGCTGGTGGTCGTGGCGTTTTACTTGATAGCGCAAATGGTGGGTGCTGGCAAACTCATACAATTGCTGTTCGGCTTGGATTACCACGTTGCGGTGATTCTGGTGGGCATCCTGATGTGCCTGTATGTGTTGTTCGGCGGCATGCTGGCAACCACGTGGGTGCAGATCATCAAGGCGGTGTTGCTACTGTCTGGTGCGACGTTCATGGCTGTGATGGTCATGAAACACGTCAACTTTGATTTCAACTCGCTGTTTGCCGAAGCGGTAAAAATTCACCCTAAAGGTGAAGCGATCATGAGCCCTGGCGGTTTGGTGAAGGATCCGATTTCGGCATTCTCCCTTGGCTTGGCGCTGATGTTTGGTACTGCTGGCCTGCCGCACATTCTGATGCGCTTCTTCACGGTGAGTGACGCGAAAGAAGCTCGTAAGAGCGTGTTCTATGCCACTGGTTTTATCGGCTACTTCTACATCCTGACGTTCATTATCGGTTTCGGCGCGATCATTCTGGTGAGCACTAACCCGGACTTCAAAGACGCTGCAGGCGCTTTGCTGGGCGGTAACAACATGGCGGCTGTGCATTTGGCGGACGCGGTGGGCGGTAGCATCTTCCTGGGCTTTATCTCGGCCGTGGCCTTCGCGACGATTCTCGCGGTGGTTGCAGGTCTGACCTTGGCCGGTGCTTCGGCGGTGTCTCATGACCTGTACGCCAGTGTGTTCAAAAAAGGCAAGGCCAACGATAAAGAAGAAATTCGCGTCTCCAAAATCACCACCGTTGCTCTAGGCGTGCTGGCGATTGGTCTGGGTATCTTGTTCGAAAGCCAAAACATTGCGTTTATGGTGGGCCTGGCCTTCTCTATCGCGGCGAGCTGTAACTTCCCGGTACTGCTGCTTTCGATGTACTGGAAAAACCTCACCACACGCGGCGCCATGATCGGCGGCTGGCTGGGTCTGATCAGCGCGGTTGGCTTGATGATCTTGGGCCCAACCATCTGGGTGCAGATTCTGCATCATGAAAAAGCGATCTTCCCTTACGAGTATCCAGCTTTGTTCTCCATGATCATTGCGTTCGTGGGTATCTGGTTCTTCTCCGTGACTGACAAATCCAAGTCGGCTGCGAAAGAGCGTGCGCTGTTCTTCCCGCAGTTTGTACGTTCACAGACGGGTCTTGGGGCGAGCGGGGCGGTAGATCACTAATTCAGCGGCAAGTTGTTAGCTGCAAGCTGCACGTTAAATCAAATCCCTCTGTCGTAAGGCAGGGGGATTTTTTATGTCTGCGAGACATGTTTCGTACCCTGTAGCGAGCTTGCCTCGCGATCTTTTAAAGATCAGAAGATCGCGAGGCAAGCTCGCTCCTACACGCAGTGTTTACTGCGCACAAAAAAATACGGCCTCTACCAGGTAGAGGCCGTATCGGCAGCAGCTAAGACGCTATCGTGGTATCAATGGTCTTATTTGCGGTCTTCAAGCTTGCTGAAGTCACGCGACTCGTAGCCGGTGTACAGCTGGCGCGGACGGCCAATCTTGTACGGGCTGGAGAGCATTTCTTTCCAGTGCGAGATCCAGCCGACAGTCCGCGACAGGGCGAAGATTACGGTGAACATGCTGGTAGGAATGCCGATCGCTTTGAGGATGATCCCCGAGTAGAAGTCGACGTTCGGGTACAGCGAGCGCTCGATGAAGTAAGGGTCGGTCAGAGCGATCTCTTCCAGGCGCATGGCCAGTTCGAGTTGTGGGTCATTTTTGATACCCAGCTCTTTCAGTACTTCGTCGCAGGTCTTTTTCATCACGGTGGCGCGTGGGTCGCGGTTTTTGTAAACGCGGTGACCAAAGCCCATCAGTTTGAATGGATCGTTCTTGTCCTTGGCCTTGGCGATGAATGTGTCGATGTTGGACACATCGCCAATTTCGTCAAGCATGGTCAGAACAGCTTCGTTGGCGCCGCCGTGAGCCGGGCCCCACAGTGCCGCGATGCCTGCAGCGATACACGCGAACGGGTTGGCGCCCGAGGAGCCTGCCAAACGTACGGTAGAGGTCGATGCGTTCTGTTCGTGGTCGGCATGCAGGATAAAGATCTTATCCATGGCCTTGGCCAGTACCGGGCTGATCGGTTTGATCTCGCACGGTGTGTTGAACATCATGTGCAGGAAGTTTTCGGCGTAGCTCAGGTCGTTACGCGGGTACATCATGGGTTGACCCATGGAGTACTTGTAAACCATGGCGGCCAGCGTTGGCATCTTGGCAACCAGACGGATCGCGGAGATTTCGCGATGCTGCGGGTTATTGATGTCCAGGGAGTCGTGGTAGAAAGCCGACAGTGCGCCGACCACGCCGCACATGACGGCCATCGGGTGAGCGTCACGACGGAAGCCGTTGAAGAAGGTCTTCAACTGCTCGTGAACCATGGTGTGGTTCTTCACGTTGCTGACAAACTGAGCCTTCTGTTCTACCGTCGGCAGTTCGCCGTTCAGCAGCAGGTAAGCTGTTTCCAGGTAGTCAGAGTGTTCAGCCAGTTGTTCGATCGGGTAGCCGCGGTGCAGCAGGATACCGTTATCACCATCAATATAGGTGATCTTCGACTCGCAGGATGCAGTCGACATGAAGCCTGGGTCGAATGTGAATCGGCCCGTGGCCGTGAGGCCGCGCACATCGATTACATCGGGACCAACGGTGCCAGTTAAAATGGGCAGCTCGACGGGGGCAGCGCCCTCGATGATCAACTGCGCTTTTTTGTCAGCCATGTGGCCTCCTATTTATGCTTGAAATCATCAGACAGACCCCCCACGCAGGGCCCGCACCACTATAGTTAGATAAATTTGAATGTCAATTTGCCTAAAGTCTTGCTGTACAAGGCTTTCAGGAGTCATTTTTCTCGAATATCCCCGCCGTTTACGCCTTTTATGCCAAGAGTGCAATGCTCTATTAGAGGGAGGTGATTGCGTTGTCATTAGTAACCTAACTGTCTATACTCGGCAGCCGACCGCCAGAGGCTTTTGGGCCTGTTTAGATGGGGGTCGTCACTCCCGGGTGGTGGGTACCTGACCAGTGCGCATCCCAACAAACTTGCCCTGATTGTTAGGGGCTCTTCAGTGTGAAAAAAGCCGTGAATAGCCAACGACCTGTAAACCTAGACCTAAGGACCATCAAACTCCCCATCACCGGCGTTACGTCGTTTCTGCACCGCGTATCGGGCATCATTCTTTTTCTTGGCCTGGGCTTCATGCTTTATGCATTGAGCAAATCCCTGGGTTCCGAAGAAGGTTTTGCCGAGGTGAAGGCATGCTTGACCAGCCCGCTGGCCAAATTCATTGCATGGGGCCTGCTATCTGCCTTGCTGTATCACTTGGTTGCCGGTGTGCGCCACTTGATCATGGATATGGGCATCGGTGAGACGCTGGAAGGCGGCAAGCTGGGCTCGAAAATCGTAATCGTCATTTCCGTAGTGATGATTGTTCTGGCAGGAGTTTGGATATGGTAACCAGCGTTACGAACCTATCGCGTTCGGGCCTCTATGACTGGATGGCACAACGTGTGTCTGCGGTCGTTCTAGCGGCTTATTTCATTTTCCTGATTGGATACCTCGTTGCGAACCCTGGCATTGGCTACGCCCAATGGCACGAACTGTTCGCAAGCAACTGGATGCGTATCTTCAGCCTGTTGGCCCTGGTTGCCCTTGGCGCTCACGCCTGGGTCGGCATGTGGACCATCGCGACTGACTACCTGACGCCAATGGCGCTGGGCAAGTCCGCGACAGCAGTACGTTTCCTCTTCCAGGCAGTATGCGGCGTTGCGATGTTCGCTTACTTCGTCTGGGGTGTGCAGATTCTTTGGGGTATCTGATTCATGGCTAACACAGTTAATACACTTTCCTTCGACGCCATCATCATTGGCGGCGGCGGTGCCGGTATGCGCGCTGCGTTGCAGCTGGCTCAAGGCGGTCACAAGACTGCTGTAATCACCAAGGTTTTCCCGACTCGTTCCCACACCGTATCGGCTCAGGGTGGCATCACCTGCGCGATCGCGTCTGCGGATCCAAACGATGACTGGCGCTGGCACATGTACGATACCGTCAAGGGTTCCGACTACATCGGTGACCAGGACGCTATCGAATACATGTGTTCCGTAGGCCCAGAGGCCGTATTCGAACTCGAGCACATGGGTCTGCCGTTCTCCCGTACCGAGCAAGGCCGTATTTACCAGCGTCCTTTCGGCGGTCAGTCCAAGGACTTTGGTAAAGGTGGCCAGGCTGCCCGTACCTGCGCTGCTGCTGACCGTACCGGTCACGCGCTGCTGCACACCCTGTACCAGGCCAACCTGAAAGCCGGCACTGTATTCCTGAACGAATACTACGGTGTCGACCTGGTTAAAAACGAAGCCGGCGATTTCGTTGGCATGATCGTTATCTGCATCGAAACTGGCGAAACTTCCTATGTTCGCGCCAACGCCACCGTACTGGCGACTGGCGGTGCAGGCCGTATCTACTCTTCGACGACCAACGCCCTGATCAACACTGGCGACGGTATCGGCATGGCCCTGCGTGCAGGCGTACCGGTACAGGACATCGAAATGTGGCAGTTCCACCCAACCGGTATTGCCGGCGCCGGTGTACTGGTTACCGAAGGTTGCCGTGGTGAAGGTGGATACCTGATCAACAAGCATGGCGAGCGTTTCATGGAGCGTTACGCTCCGAACGCCAAAGACCTTGCTGGTCGTGACGTAGTAGCACGCTCGATGGTTAAAGAAATCATCGCGGGCAACGGTTGCGGTCCAGATGGCGACCACGTAATGCTGAAACTTGACCACCTTGGTGAAGAAGTTCTGCACAGCCGTCTGCCAGGTATCTGCGAACTGTCCAAGACTTTCGCACACGTTGACCCGGTACTGGCTCCCGTTCCAGTGGTTCCAACTTGCCACTATATGATGGGCGGCGTTGCCACCAACATTCATGGCCAGGCGATCACCCAGGACGCCGACGGCAACGACCAGATCATCCCTGGCCTGTTCGCAGTAGGTGAAGTGGCGTGCGTATCGGTTCACGGTGCCAACCGTCTGGGCGGCAACTCGCTGCTCGACCTGGTGGTATTCGGTCGTGCTGCCGGCCTGTTCCTTGAGCAGACCCTGAAAGAAGGCGTTGATTACGCTCGTCCACGTCAGTCCGACATCGACGCTGCCCTGGCACGTCTGGACGGTCTGAACTCGCGCACTGATGGCGAAGACGTTGCGACCCTGCGCAAAGAACTGCAGAGCTGCATGCAGAACTACTTCGGCGTATTCCGTACCGGCGAATACATGCAGAAGGGTATTACCCAATTGCAAGACCTGCGCAAGCGTATTGCCAACGTGAAGATCAACGATAAGAGCCAGGCGTTCAACACTGCTCGTATCGAAGCCCTTGAGCTGCAAAACCTGCTCGAAGTGGCTGAAGCCACTGCTATCGCTGCTGAAACCCGTAAGGAATCGCGCGGTGCTCACGCCCGTGAAGACTTCGAAGATCGTGACGACGTTAACTGGCTGTGCCACACCCTGTACTTCCCGGGTGAGAAACGCGTAGCCAAGCGTGCGGTGAACTTCTCGCCGAAAACCGTTCCGACCTTCCAGCCAATGGTTCGTACTTACTAAGGGTGGCCGATATGTTGAAAGTCAGTGTTTATCGCTACAACCCGGATCAGGACGCGGCGCCGTTCATGCAAGAATTCCAGGTCAATACCAACGGTAAAGACCTGATGGTGCTGGACGTACTGGCCCTGATCAAAGAGCAGGACGAAGGTTTCTCCTATCGTCGCTCTTGCCGTGAGGGCGTTTGCGGCTCCGACGGCATGAACATCAACGGTAAAAACGGCCTGGCGTGCGTAACGCCGCTGTCTTCCGTTGTAAAAGGTAACAAGTTGGTGATTCGTCCGCTGCCAGGTTTGCCGGTTATCCGTGACCTGGTTGTCGACATGAGCATCTTCTATAAGCAATACGAGAAGGTGAAGCCGTTCCTGCAGAACGATACTCCGGCTCCGGCCATCGAGCGTCTGCAATCGCCAGAAGAGCGTGAAAAGCTCGACGGTCTGTACGAGTGCATCCTGTGCGCTTGCTGCTCGACTTCGTGCCCATCCTTCTGGTGGAACCCGGACAAGTTCCTGGGCCCTGCTGCACTGCTGCAAGCCTACCGCTTCCTGGCTGACAGCCGTGACACCAAGACCAACGAGCGTCTGGCTTCGCTGGATGACCCGTTCAGCGTATTCCGCTGCCGCGGGATCATGAACTGCGTAAACGTGTGTCCGAAGGGCCTGAACCCGACTAAGGCCATCGGTCACGTGCGTAGCATGCTGCTGCAAAGCGGCGTGTGATTCAAAGCTGCACTGCAACACCGTTGTAACCGTAGATGCTACGGCGCAGGCTTCAACCGGCGCCGTAGTTATAACCTGAGCAGCAGCTCACAAAGTTGCGGCTCTTATTTTGAAGAAATGAGACCAGCAGGGGCATCCGGGCTGGTACCCGGACTATCAGCGTGACTCTAGTGGCTTGTTTTAGTCGCTGTATTCGGACTTTCTCAAGTGCTGTGGTGTTTTCGCCGATGGTGTCCCCTAACCGAGGGTGACCAAGCATGCAAGAAAGCGTGATGCAGCGCATGTGGAACAGCGGCTATCTTTCAGGTGGTAACGCTGCCTATGTGGAAGAGCTCTATGAGCTCTACCTGCACGACCCTAACGCTGTGCCAGAAGAATGGCGCACCAAATTTCAGACGTTGCCTACTGAGGGCAACTCTGCCAACGATGTTTCGCACTCCACAATCCGCGATCATTTCGTGTTGCTGGCGAAGAACCAGCGCCGCGCCCAACCGGTATCTGCCGGTAGCGTGAGCAGCGAACACGAGAAGAAGCAGGTTGAAGTGCTGCGATTGATCCAGGCCTATCGGATGCGCGGCCACCAGGCAGCCCAGCTTGATCCGCTGGGGCTGTGGCAGCGTCCTGCACCTGCAGACCTGTCGATCAATCATTACGGCTTGACCAATGCCGATCTTGATACGACCTTCCGTGCCGGCGACCTGTATATCGGCAAAGAGGAAGCGAGCCTACGCGAAATTCTCGAAGCGTTGCAGCAGACATATTGCCGCACCATTGGCGCCGAGTTCACGCACATCGTCGATTCCGAGCAACGCCACTGGTTTGAACAGCGTCTCGAAAGCGTACGTGGCCGTCCGACCTATTCGGCAGACATCAAAAGCCACCTGCTTGAGCGCGTGACCGCAGCTGAAGGCCTGGAGAAGTACCTGGGCACCAAGTACCCGGGCACCAAGCGTTTCGGTCTGGAAGGCGGCGAGAGTCTGATTCCGTTGCTGGACGAGCTGATTCAGCGTTCGGGCAACTACGGCACCAAAGAAATCGTTATCGGCATGGCCCACCGTGGCCGTCTGAACGTGCTGGTCAACACCTTCGGTAAAAACCCGCGCGATCTGTTCGACGAGTTCGAAGGCAAGAAGCAAATCGAGCTGGGTTCCGGTGACGTTAAATACCACCAGGGCTTCTCCTCCAACGTGATGACCTCCGGTGGCGAAGTTCACCTGGCCATGGCGTTTAACCCTTCCCACCTGGAAATCGTTTCTCCAGTGGTTGAAGGTTCGGTACGTGCACGTCAAGACCGTCGTAACGACGCAACGGGCGAAAAAGTACTGCCTATTTCCATCCACGGTGACGCTGCATTCGCAGGTCAGGGCGTGGTCATGGAAACTTTCCAGATGTCGCAGACTCGCGGCTTCAAGACTGGCGGTACGGTTCACCTGGTGATTAACAACCAGGTTGGCTTCACCATCAGCAACCCTGAAGACTCGCGTTCGACCGAGTACTGCACTGACGTCGCGAAAATGATTCAGGCGCCGATCCTCCATGTCAATGGTGATGATCCGGAAGCCGTTCTGTTCGTGACCCAGCTTGCAATCGACTACCGCATGCAGTTCAAGCGTGACGTCGTGATCGACCTGTTCTGCTACCGCCGCCGCGGCCACAACGAGGCCGACGAGCCAAACGGTACTCAGCCGTTGATGTATCAGCAAATCGCCAAGCAGCGCACCACGCGTGAACTGTATGCCGAGCGTCTGACTCAAGAAAAAGTGGTAGACGAAGAGCGCGTTCAGGCCAAGATCGACGAATACCGCAACGCGCTGGACAACGGTCTGCATGTTGTGAAAAGTCTGGTCAAAGAGCCGAACAAAGAGCTGTTCGTTGACTGGCGTCCGTACCTGGGCCACGCCTGGACTGCGCGTCACGACACACGCTTTGATCTCAAAACCCTGCAAGAACTGTCGGCCAAGCTGCTGGAAATTCCAGAAGGCTTCGTCATGCAGCGTCAGGTGTCGAAGATCTACGAAGACCGTCAAAAAATGCAAGCCGGCGGCCTGCCGATTAACTGGGGTTATGCCGAAACCATGGCATACGCGACCCTGGCGTTCGAAGGTCACCCGATCCGCATGACCGGTCAGGACATCGGCCGCGGTACGTTCTCGCACCGTCACGCTGTGTTGCACAACCAAAAAGATGCCAGCACCTACATTCCTCTGCAGCACCTGTACGAAGGTCAGCCTCGCTTTGACCTGTACGACTCGCTGCTGTCGGAAGAAGCGGTATTGGCATTCGAATACGGTTACTCGACCACCACGCCAAACGGCCTGGTGATCTGGGAAGCCCAGTTCGGTGACTTCGCCAACGGTGCACAGGTTGTTATCGACCAGTTCATCACCAGCGGCGAGCACAAGTGGGGTCGCCTGTGCGGTCTGACCATGCTGTTGCCACACGGCTACGAAGGTCAGGGCCCAGAGCACTCCTCGGCACGTCTTGAGCGTTACCTGCAATTGTGCGCTGAGCACAACATTCAGGTGTGCGTACCAACCACTCCAGCGCAGATCTACCACCTGCTGCGCCGTCAGGTTATCCGTCCGCTGCGCAAGCCGCTGGTGGTACTGACACCGAAGTCGTTGCTGCGTCACAAATTGGCAATCTCGACACTGGAAGATCTGGCCGAAGGTTCGTTCCAGACCGTTATTCCAGAAATCGATGCACAAGATCCGGCGAACGTCGGTCGTATCGTGCTGTGTAGCGGCAAGGTCTACTACGACCTGTTGGAAAAACGCCGTGCCGAAGGTCGTGATGACATCGCTATCGTGCGTCTTGAGCAGCTGTATCCGTTCCCTGAGGACGACTTGATTGAAGTCCTGGCTCCGTACAAAAACGCCAAGCACATTGTTTGGTGTCAGGAAGAGCCAATGAACCAGGGCGCCTGGTACTGCAGCCAGCACCACATGCGTCGCATCATTGGCGGTCACGATAAATCTCTCGTGCTTGAGTACGCGGGCCGTGACGCTTCTGCTGCACCTGCTTGTGGTTACGCATCGATGCACGCTGAGCAACAGGCCAAACTGTTGCAAGACGCGTTCACTGTTTAACGCCTTCGCGCACTGAAACCGAATTAAAGGAACCAAAGAACATGGCTATCGAGATCAAAGCCCCAACATTTCCGGAATCGGTTGCCGATGGCACCGTTGCCACCTGGCACAAGCAACCAGGCGACGCTGTAAAGCGTGACGACCTGATCGTTGACATCGAAACCGACAAAGTCGTACTGGAAGTATTGGCGACTGCTGACGGCGTTCTGGGCGCAATCGTGAAAAACGAAGGCGATACCGTTCTGTCCGACGAAGTGCTGGGCTCCATCGTTGAAGGCGGCGCTGCTGCCGCAGCGCCAGCCGCTGCTGCTGCGCCGGCTGCCCAAGCTGCTGCTCCAGCCGCTGCTGACGGCGAAGACGATCCAGTGGCTGCTCCGGCTGCACGCAAGATCGCTGAAGAAAACGGCATCAACATCGCTTCCGTTGCCGGTACTGGCAAAGGCGGTCGTGTGACCAAAGAAGACGTTGTTGCCGCTGTTGCTGCCAAGAAGGCCGCTCCGGCTGCCGCACCTGCCAAAGCTGCTGCGCCTGCTGCCGCTGCTCCGGTATTCGCTGCTGGCGATCGCGTAGAAAAACGCGTTCCGATGACCCGCGTTCGCGCTACTGTGGCCAAGCGTCTGGTAGAAGCTCAGTCGAACATGGCGATGCTGACCACGTTCAACGAAGTTGACATGACCGAAATCATGGCACTGCGTTCGAAGTACAAGGACCTGTTCGAGAAGTCCCACAACGGCGTACGCCTGGGCTTCATGTCGTTCTTCGTTAAAGCCGCTACCGAAGCGCTGAAGCGCTTCCCGGCTGTCAACGCGTCGATCGACGGTTCGGACATCGTTTACCACGGCTACGCCGACATCGGTGTTGCAGTGTCCAGCGACCGTGGCCTGGTAGTTCCAGTACTGCGTAACGCTGAACTGATGAGCTTGGCTGAAATCGAAGGCGGCATCGCTGCTTACGGCAAAAAAGCCCGTGATGGCAAACTGTCGATCGACGAAATGACCGGCGGTACGTTCACCATCACCAACGGTGGTACTTTCGGTTCGATGATGTCGACCCCGATCGTTAACCCGCCGCAAGCCGCGATCCTGGGCATGCACAACATCCTTCAGCGTCCAATGGCAGTCAACGGTCAGGTTGTAATCCGTCCGATGATGTACCTGGCTCTGTCTTACGATCACCGCTTGATCGACGGCAAAGAAGCTGTAAGTTTCCTGGTAGCCATCAAAAACCTGCTGGAAGACCCAGCTCGTCTGCTGCTGGATATTTAATAGGAGCAGCTTCAAGTTGCAAGCTTCAAGCTGCCTGTAACGCAGCTTGGCTTGCAGCTTGAAGCTCCGAGCTTGAAGCTTGTAGCTAATAGAGGATCTATTCCCATGTCTCAGAAATTTGACGTTGTAGTGATTGGTGCGGGCCCTGGCGGCTACGTTGCCGCGATCAAGGCCGCGCAACTGGGCCTTTCGACTGCATGCATCGAAAAATACACCGACAAAGAAGGCAAGCTGGCATTGGGCGGTACTTGCCTGAACGTTGGTTGCATTCCATCCAAGGCGCTGCTGGACAGCTCCTGGAAGTATCACGAAGCCAAGGATGCATTTGCTATCCACGGCATCACCACCGGTGAAGTGAACATGGACGTGCCAGCGATGGTTGGCCGTAAAGCCAACATCGTCAAAGGCCTGACCTCCGGCGTTGCGACCCTGTTCAAAGCCAACGGTGTGACCTCCCTGCAAGGCCACGGCAAACTGCTGGCCGGCAAGCGCGTTGAGCTGACCAAGCCAGACGGCAGCGTTGAAATCATCGAAGCCGAGAACGTGATTCTGGCTTCCGGTTCGCGTCCTATCGACATTCCGCCAGCTCCAGTTGATAACAACGTGATCGTTGATTCGACCGGCGCTCTGGAATTCCAGGCCGTACCTAAGCGTCTGGGCGTTATCGGCGCTGGCGTTATCGGTCTGGAACTGGGTTCGGTATGGTCCCGTCTGGGCGCTCAGGTAACCGTTCTGGAAGCACTGGACACGTTCCTGATGGCTGCTGACGCTGCTGTGTCCAAAGAAGCCTACAAAACCCTGACCAAACAAGGTCTGGACATCAAGCTGGGCGCTCGCGTGACCGGTTCCAAGGTAAATGGCGACGAAGTCGTTGTGACCTACACCGACGCCAACGGCGAACAGACCATCACCTTCGACAAGCTGATCGTAGCGGTAGGTCGTCGCCCTGTGACCACCGAGCTGCTGGCAGCTGACAGCGGTGTGACCATCGACGAGCGCGGTTTCGTGTTTGTTGACGATCATTGCGCGACCAGCGTACCGGGTGTTTACGCCATCGGTGACGTGGTTCGCGGCATGATGCTGGCACACAAGGCGTCTGAAGAAGGCATCATGGTGGTTGAGCGCATCAAAGGTCACAAGACCGAGATGAACTACGACCTGATTCCATCGGTTATTTACACTCACCCGGAGATCGCATGGGTAGGTAAAACCGAACAGGCCTTGAAAGCTGAAGGCGTTGAAGTTAACGTCGGCACCTTCCCGTTCGCAGCCAGTGGCCGTGCCATGGCAGCAAACGACACCGGTGGCTTTGTTAAAGTCATTGCTGATGCCAAAACTGACCGCGTACTGGGCGTCCACGTGATTGGCCCGAGCGCAGCAGAGCTGGTACAGCAGGGCGCAATCGGTATGGAATTCGGCACCAGTGCCGAGGATCTGGGCATGATGGTTTTCTCCCATCCAACCCTGTCCGAAGCGTTGCATGAAGCAGCGCTGGCAGTGAATGGCGGCGCCATCCACATTGCCAACCGTAAGAAACGTTAAGACCAGACAATAAGAAACCACGGCGGTTTGCCCGTCGTGAGCCTTGCTAGCAAGCCTCACCGCGGAACTTCCGCCGGACGCAGTCTTGTCTTGTTTTATCCAGGCCCGGCCTTTGCTCACGCAATGGCCGGGTTTGCTAAAGCAGCACAAGCAGCAGTCACAGGTGGTGCGGCACTAATAAAAGTGCAGCGCCGAATGCGCAGTACCTAACGAAGACGGTAAAAAGCATGAATCTTCACGAGTATCAGGGTAAGCAGCTGTTCGCTGAGTACGGCCTGCCAGTATCCAAGGGTTATGCAGTAGACACCCCGGAAGCAGCGGCTGAAGCTTGCGACAAAATTGGCGGGACCGAATGGGTTGTAAAAGCCCAGGTTCACGCAGGCGGTCGCGGCAAAGCGGGCGGCGTTAAGCTGGTTCGCAACAAAGAAGACGCTAAAGCATTTGCACAGCAGTGGCTGGGCAAGCGTCTGGTGACTTACCAAACTGACGCCAATGGTCAGCCGGTCACCAAAATCCTGGTTGAATCGTGCACTGATATCGCTAAAGAGCTGTACCTGGGCGCTGTCGTTGACCGTTCCAGCCGTCGTATCGTGTTCATGGCTTCCACCGAAGGTGGCGTGGACATCGAGAAGATCGCACACGACACGCCAGAAAAAATTCTCAAAGCAACCATCGATCCACTGGTTGGCGCTCAGCCATTCCAGGGTCGCGAGTTGGCATTCCAGCTAGGTCTGGAAGGCAAGCAAGTTGCTCAGTTCGCCAAGATCTTCGTAGGTCTGGCCAAACTGTTCAAGGATCACGATCTGGCCCTGCTGGAAGTGAACCCGCTGGTTATCAAGACTGACGGCGACCTGCACTGCCTCGATGCAAAAATCAACATCGACGCAAACGCCATGTATCGTCAGCCTAAGCTGAAAACTTTCCACGATCCGTCGCAAGACGATCCGCGCGAAGCGCACGCTGCCCAGTTCGAACTGAACTACGTAGCGCTGGAAGGCAACATCGGGTGCATGGTAAACGGTGCCGGTCTGGCCATGGGTACCATGGACATCGTTAACCTGCACGGCGGCAAGCCAGCCAACTTCCTCGACGTAGGTGGCGGCGCCACCAAAGAACGCGTAACTGAAGCGTTCAAAATCATTCTGTCCGACAGCAATGTCGCGGCAGTACTGGTTAACATTTTCGGCGGCATCGTTCGTTGCGACATGATTGCTGAAGGCATCATCGGCGCCGTGAAAGAAGTCGGCGTGAAAATCCCGGTGGTTGTGCGCCTTGAAGGCAACAACGCTGAACTGGGCGCTAAAGTACTGGCAGACAGCGGCCTGAACATCATCGCTGCTACCAGCTTGACCGACGCTGCTCAACAAGTTGTTAAAGCTGCGGAGGGCAAGTAATGAGCGTCCTGATCAATAAAGACACCAAAGTTATCTGCCAGGGCATCACTGGTTCGCAAGGTAGCTTCCACACCCAGCAAGCCATCGAGTACGGCACCAAGATGGTTGGCGGCGTAACTCCGGGCAAAGGCGGCACCGAGCACCTGGGTCTGCCAGTGTTCAACACCGTGAAAGACGCTGTAGCTGCCACTGGCGCCACCGCCAGCGTGATCTACGTTCCGGCTCCTTTCTGCAAGGACTCCATCCTTGAAGCAGCGTTCGGCGGCATCAAGCTGATCGTGTGCATCACCGAAGGCATTCCTACCCTGGACATGCTGGACGCTAAAGTTAAGTGCGACGAGCTGGGTGTTACCCTGATCGGCCCTAACTGCCCAGGCGTGATCACTCCGGGTGAGTGCAAGATCGGCATCATGCCAGGTCACATTCACTTGCCAGGCAAAGTAGGCATCGTGTCGCGTTCCGGCACCCTGACTTACGAAGCTGTGAAGCAAACCACTGACGCCGGTTTCGGTCAGTCGACGTGTGTAGGTATCGGTGGTGACCCGATCCCTGGCTCGAACTTCATCGACATCCTGAAACTGTTCCAGGAAGACCCGAAGACCGAAGCGATCGTCATGATCGGTGAGATCGGCGGTTCGGCTGAAGAAGAAGCGGCTGCCTACATCAAGGCACACGTAACCAAGCCAGTTGTTTCCTACATCGCTGGTGTGACTGCCCCTCCAGGCAAGCGCATGGGCCATGCTGGCGCAATCATCTCTGGCGGCAAGGGCACTGCAGACGAGAAGTTTGCTGCTCTGCAAGACGCAGGCGTAAAAACCGTGCGTTCGCTGGCAGACATCGGCAAGGCCTTGGCCGAGCTGACCGGTTGGGCTGTCAAGTAAGCTACGCGCTTAACTGACTGCTACACCAGGCAAAGGCCACCTTCGGGTGGCCTTTGTGCATTCTGCGATACGTAAAACCAACTGTAGGAGCGAGCTTGCTCGCGATCTTTTGATCTTAAAAAAGATCGCGAGCAAGCT
>NZ_JBEOPQ010000032.1:0-55834 GCF_040310285.1 Pseudomonas sp. HY2-MNA-CIBAN-0224
AGCTTGCCTCGCGATCTTTTGACCTTTAAAAGATCGCGAGGCAAGCTCGCTCCTACATCGTTCTGCACAAGGATTAATGATGTACACCCTCGACGACTTGCTAAACCTCATGGCCCGCCTGCGCGACCCGCAGTTCGGCTGCCCGTGGGATATCAAACAAACCTACGCGACGATCGTGCCTTATACCCTCGAAGAAGCATACGAAGTGGCCGATGCCATCGAGCGCGGTGACTTTGAGCACTTGCAGGGCGAATTGGGCGATTTGCTGTTCCAGGTGGTGTATTACAGCCAGTTGGCCCGCGAAGAAGGGCGCTTTGAGTTTGCCGGGGTGATCGACAGCATTACCCGCAAATTGATCCGCCGCCATCCCCATGTGTTCCCCACCGGCGACCTGTACGCGCCGCTGGACGTGCCGCGCTTGAGCGAAGCGCAGGTCAAGGAGCGCTGGGACGAAATCAAGGCCGAAGAGCGCGCAGAGAAGTCTGCCACGCCGCAGCAGTTGTCGTTGCTTGATGATGTGCCGGTGGCGCTGCCTGCGTTGTCCCGTGCGGCCAAGTTGCAAAAGCGTGCGGCTCAGGTCGGCTTTGACTGGCCCGGCGCCTTGCCGGTGCTGGACAAGGTGCGTGAAGAGCTGGACGAAGTGCTGGAGGCCATGGCGGATAACGACTCGGCGGCGATCCACGATGAAGTGGGCGACTTGCTGTTTTCGGTAGTGAATCTGGCGCGGCATCTAAAAGTTGACCCGGAAACCGCCTTGCGCGGTGCAAATGCCAAATTTGACCGACGTTTCCGGTTTATCGAGCAGGCATTGCGCGATACCCTGCGTCCCATTGAAGATTGCACCCTTGAAGACCTGGACGCCCTGTGGGGTGAAGCCAAGCGCCAGGAAAAGAATTTGCCCAGCTGCGGCTGAGTTTGCCTAAGTGAGTAAGACAATGAGCATTTCCCTACGCGACCAGTTGCTCAAAGCCGGATTGGTCAACGAGAAGCAGGCCAAGCAGGCCGGCAAAGAAAAGCAAAAGCAGCAGCGTCTGGCCCATAAAGGCCAGATCGAGCTGGATGACACGCAGCAGCGCCTGGCGGCTGAAGCCAAGGCCGAGAAGATCAAGCGTGATCAAGAACTCAATCGTCAGCAGCAAGAAAAGGCCGAGCAAAAAGCCCGCGCTGCACAGATCAAGCAATTGATCGAAGTGTCGCGCCTGCCCAAGCTGAACACCGAGGACTACTACAACTTCGTGGATGACAAGAAGGTCAAGCGCCTGTCGGTCAACACCTTGATGCGCAACAAGCTGGCCAATGGCTCATTGGCGATTGTGCAGCACCAGGGCGGCTACGAAGTGATCCCGCGTGAGGCCGCGCTGAAGATCCAGGAGCGCGACCCGCGCCGTATCGTTCAGTTGAACGTGCTGGTCGAGTCGAAAACGCCGGAAGAAGATGATCCGTACGCGGCGTACCAGATCCCTGACGATCTGATGTGGTAAAGATCAAAAGATCGCGAGCAAGCTCGCTCCTGCAAGGCAATAAACAAACCCCGCTTCGGCGGGGTTTGTGTTTTTCAAGACTGTCGTTGCCGTGGTTCAGGCTTTGAGTTTCTGCGCTTCAAGCTTTTCCAGCTCGGCTTTGTAGTTATGAGCGTCGCTCTCGCGGTGAAACATGCCAACCAAGATGTTTTCCTGATGAACATCCCACAGGTGTACGCCATGGGCTACAAGCTGGTGGAACATACGTGAATCGTCGCGTTCAGTTACTGTGATAGTCATCTGCTTGCTCCAAATTCTGATAAGGACCTGCGGCAAGACGTCGCAGGACTTCTTTATAGAATTTGTTAGCTTCCTAAGTAAATAGCTAATTGTCTCTCTGTCATCTTGGAAAAAAGCGCAAAACGCTGCAGCCCTTGTGCGACGCGGTGTTTACGGATTTTGCCAATAGTTTTATGACAAAAGTTTCATGTTAAAGGTTCTGCGAATCACTCCAATCCCCTGTAGGCGTTGCCGCCCCGTCTACGACGCCGCGCTGTCGCACAGCAAACAGGACAGCGAGTATCTTCAGCATCCCCCAATCGGTTCCCTCTCCTTCGGGAGAGGGCTAGGGTGAGGGTTGCTCTTGATTAGAGAGGCTTTTATGTACATATCCGTTGCTGCAGCAATGGATATGTACCCAAGAATCCCGAGGTGGATGGTTTTACGGCTGCACGCAGCCGATCGCAGCCTTCGTACCTCGTCAGCGACTACAGTGGCCTGTTTGTTGCGCGGACCCAGAAACGAAAAAACCTCGCCGGAGCGAGGTTTTCTTGAAGCGTGCTGCTTAAGGCATGTCGCGCCTCAGCTGCCTTTGACGGCTTTGCCGTCCACCGTGCCGTCTTGCAGCATGATGTTGTATTCCTTGCCGTCTTTTTCAACCTGACGCAGTTTGACCAGCAAACCGTCCCAGCTCTTGGCGAACCACATTTCGGTGATGCGCTTGTTCTGGTTCTGGTCCAGTGTCGGGTCGCGTACGCGCTCAACCTTGATGGCGTCTACCTTGCCCGCCTTGGTTTCGACCACTTCCGGGCCTATGACGCGGAAGTCGTAGGTGTCTACGCCATCTTCGTCAACGACCTGGTAGCTCATGCTCTTTTTGCCCGCCACGACATCGCGCTGCAACGCCAGTTGGTAAGTGGACTTGTCGAGCATGCCGCTGAGCAATGTCACCTTGACCGGGTCTTTGTTGAACGTGCCGGTGACCATGTTGGTGGTCCAGTCAAAGTCCAGGTTTATGTTCTTGGCTTTGCCCAGGCCGCCACGTTCGAAACGGTAGGACTGAGGGATCAGGCTGTCGTTCTTGAACGCGAAGGTGCTGGATTCCGACAGGCTGGCGATCATCATCGAGGCCTTGAAGTTCAAGGTCCAGGTGCCGTTGTCGTTCTTGACCAGACTGCGCTCGGCAGAACCGCTCATGGGTAACTGTTTCCAGTCGGCCGTGTAGCTGGCCTGGAAAGGATGAAGTTCAGCCGCTTGCACTGCTGGGACAGCCAGCAGGCTCAAGGCGAGGAGCAGGGCACGACGCATAATGTCTCCTAGATTCGTATCAAGTGGCCGCTGGCCGCGAGTAATTGACCGTCTAATAATGCGCCTCGCTCGTCAAGAGACAAGCGACCTTCGGCAAACCAGCGCACTGCAAGCGGGTAAATCCGGTGCTCCTGGGCGTGAACCCGTTGCGCCAGACTGTGCGGCGAGTCATCGGACTCTACCGCAATGATTGCTTGTACGACCAGAGGCCCGCCATCGAGTTCCTCGGTGACAAAGTGCACGCTGCAGCCATGCTCGCTGTCACCAGCTTCCAGCGCACGCTGATGCGTGTGCAGGCCTTTATATTTAGGCAGCAAGGAAGGGTGGATGTTGAGCAGGCGGCCCTGATAGTGACGCACGAAGCCTGCGCTGAGGATGCGCATGAATCCGGCCAGGACTACCAGTTGCGGGTTGAACGTATCAATGACGTCGATCAGTGCAGCATCGAAGGCCTCGCGGCCCTCGAATGCTGTGTGATCCAGTACGCGGGTGTCGATACCCGCGTCTTTGGCGCGTTGCAGGCCGTAGGCGTCTGCGCGGTTGGAGATCACCGCGCGGATTCTGACCGGGCTGTCCGTGTTCGCACAGCTGTCGATCAAAGCTTGCAAGTTGCTGCCGGTGCCGGAAAGCAGCACCACTACATCACAGGTATCGGGCATTAGTGCGCCTTGAGGTTTTGCAGCTCAACTTGCGGCGCACCTTCGGCGGCCGTGGCGATGTGGCCGATCACCCAAGGTTGCTCGCCCGCTTCACGCAGCACGTTCAGCGCGGTGTCAACGTCAGCCTGAGCCACGCAGATCACCATGCCCACGCCACAGTTCAGCACGCGGTGCATTTCGGTTTCGTTCACGTTGCCTTTTTCTTGCAGCCAGTTGAAGACTGCAGGGCGCTGCCAGCTGGCCACGTCAACCACCGCTTGAGCGCCTTTTGGCAGCACGCGCGGGATGTTGTCGAGCAGGCCACCACCGGTGATGTGGGCCATGGCTTTAACTACGCCAGTGTCTTTGATCAGCTTGAGCAGCGGCTTGACGTAGATACGGGTCGGCGCCATCAGCAGGTCGGTCAGCGGCTGACCGTCGAGCTGGGTGTTTTCGATGTCGGCACCGGACACTTCGATGATCTTGCGGATCAGCGAGTAACCGTTAGAGTGCGGGCCCGAAGAAGGCAGGGCGAGCAGGGCGTCGCCGGTGGCCACTTTGGAACCGTCGATGATCTCGGCTTTCTCGACCACGCCAACACAGAAGCCGGCCAAGTCGTAATCTTCGCCTTCGTACATGCCAGGCATTTCTGCGGTTTCGCCGCCTACCAGCGAGCAACCGGACAATTCGCAGCCAGCGCCGATACCGGTAACCACTTGGGTTGCGGTTTCTACGTTGAGCTTGCCGGTGGCGTAGTAGTCGAGGAAGAACAGGGGCTCTGCGCCGGACACGATCAAGTCGTTAACGCACATGGCGACCAGGTCGATGCCGATGCTGTCGTGCTTGTTCAGGTTCAGCGCCAGACGCAGCTTGGTGCCCACACCGTCGGTGCCGGAAACCAGAACAGGTTGCTTGTAACCGGCCGGGATTTCGCAGAGGGCGCCAAAACCGCCGAGGCCGCCCATCACTTCAGGGCGCGCAGTGCGCTTGGCTACGCTCTTGATGCGTTCGACCAATGCTTCACCGGCGTCGATGTCTACACCGGCGTCCTTGTAGCTCAGGGAGGGTTGCTTGCTCATAATCCAGGCCTTTAGGGGGGATTCGGGGGTATCGACCGATCTCAGCGGGCCTGCTTGCAAGTGCTCAGGGTTTGAAACAGAGCATTTGCAGAGTGCCCGGCTGTCGCCGGTCTGCGAAGGCGCGCGATTTTATCAGGCTTGAAGGGCAGCGGCCATCCTCGGGCCGACAGGCAGGGTTATATCTGTCGAAAAAAACCTTTTTTAGTCGTACTGGCTGCTTGGCGCGACGCTGTATAAGGTATATCCGCTAAATTCTGATTTTTTATGACCGTGTGAAATCTGCGATCTGCACCTGAATGATTTGGCTGCGCGCCTGTCTGAGGTGTTATCGAGTGTATTTATACGGCCTTTTAATGCCCTTTTTTGCCGTTGGGAATCTTTCATGCGTTTTCATCAATTAATAGCTGTGGGCTGTTTGTCTTTTTTCAGCCTGGCGAGTCATGCCGAAATCCTGACGGGCCTGTATCAAGTGCGTGAGCCGGTCACCAGTCAGTCGCCTGATGAGCGCGCGCAAGCTACGCAAAAAGCCCTGGAAACCCTGGTGTTGCGCCTGACGGGGGACGCCAAGGCGGTGCAGAACCCGGCGCTGGAGCCTATTCGCAAAGACCCTCAGCAAATCATCAGCCAGTATGGCTATGACGCAGGCCCGCCCGAGTCCCTGCAAGTGGATTTCGACCCGGTGAGCACCGACCGCGCCTTGCGCCAGGCCGGTTTGTCACTGTGGGGCAGCAACCGCCCGGCCTTGCTAGGTTGGTGGCTGAACGATTCGGTGGACGGCTCCAGCCTGGTGGGTGACGGTCAATCCGTTGCCGAACCCTTGCGCCGCGCCGCCCAACACCGTGGTTTGCCATTGCGTTTGCCGCTGGCTGACTTGAGCGAGCAATTGGTGGGCACCGCCGAAAATCTTGAAGGTTCTAATCCGGCGCCGCTGAAAGAGGCGTCCGAGCGTTACGGCGCAGACGCGCTGCTGGCCGTGCATGCCCACGAAGACAGTGGCCAGTGGCAGGCCAAATGGCGCCTGTGGATCGGCGATCAACAAGAGCAAGGCAGCGCAACCGGCGCTGATCAGGCGGCACTGGCGGATGACGTGATGCTGCAAGTCAGCCAGCGTCTAGCCCCGCGCTACGCCGTCAAGCCGGGCGTGTCGACCGATCAGTTGCTTGAAGTACAGGGCATGACTCTGGAGCGCTATGCTCAATTGAGCCGCTTGCTTGAACCGTTTGGCGGTCAGTTGGTGAGCGTCGACGGCAACCGAATCGTTTATCAGGTCAACGGCAGTGCTGAGCAATTGCGTTCGCAGTTGGCGTTGGCGCAAATGCATGAAGTGCCTGCAGATCAGGCGTCGGCTACACCTCAGGCGGCGCAGTTGCGCTTTAGCTGGTAGGTTTTTCTCTTCTATATATAAGGACAGGCATTTATGCGGGATTCGCGACGGTGGGTTTGGTGGGGTGTAGCGCTGGCCGCGGTGCTATTCGTGTATTTCTTGCACGCGATACTGACGCCTTTTCTGATTGCGATCGTTCTTGCTTACATGTTCGACCCGGTGGTTGATCGCCTCGAAAAAATCGGCCTGTCCAGAACCTGGGGCACGATCACGGTCTTTACCCTGTTCACAGTCATTCTGGTGACCTTGCTGGTGGTGCTGGTGCCGATGCTGGCCAAGCAGTTGGTGAAGCTTTACCAGTTGGCGCCACAGGTACTGGACTGGTTGCAGAATACCGCCTTGCCGTGGGTGCAAACCCGGTTCGGTCTGGGGGATGGCTTCTGGAACTTCAACAAGATCAAAGCCACCATTACCGAGCACATGGGGCAGGCCGGGGATATCGCCGGAGTGGTGCTGTCCCAGGCCACCGCTTCAAGCCTGGCGCTGTTTGGCTTTTTGGCGAACCTGGTACTGATTCCAGTGGTGGCTTTTTACTTGCTGCGCGACTGGGATGTCTTGTTGTCCAAGATCCGTGGCCTGCTGCCGCGCGATCGCGAAGAGCGGATCGTGTCGCTGGCCAAGGAATGTCACGACGTACTCGGCGCTTTCGTTCGCGGGCAGCTCTTGGTGATGGTCGCCTTGGGCATCATCTATTCGGCTGGCTTGATGCTGCTGGGCCTGGAGCTGGGGCTGTTGATCGGTTTGATGGCAGGCCTGGCGGCTATCGTGCCGTACATGGGCTTTATCATTGGCATCGGTGCTGCGCTGATTGCCGGTCTGTTCCAGTTTGGCGGTGACCTGTACCCGATGCTGGGGATTGTCGCGGTGTTTATGGTCGGGCAGGCGCTGGAAGGCATGGTCTTGACGCCGCTGTTGGTGGGCGATCGCATCGGCCTGCACCCTGTGGCGGTGATCTTTGCGATTCTGGCGGGCGGCGAGCTGTTCGGCTTTACCGGTGTACTGCTGGCCTTGCCGGTCGCGGCCGTGATCATGGTGCTGGTGCGCCATATGCACGATTTGTACAAACATTCGCAGGCCTATAAAGGTGATGAAGAACCTGAGTTGTAGGCGGGTGAGCGAATGAATGAGAGGCCGGTTCATGTGGCGATGAACCGGCCTTTTTTTATGACCGGGCGCGCGCTTGTCTGTCAGAAAAACTTGATTCAATCCAATGCGTTAACGCAAACCTTTGATTTTGCTCGTGGTCTGTTACATTGTGCGCCCGGCTACACGGGTATAAACTTTGCAAACTTTACACAGAGGCCACTAACGGTTCGTTTGAACTGTTCAGTCAGCATGAAACCGATTCAGCTGCCCCTAGGTGTGCGTCTGCGAGATGACGCTACCTTCATCAATTACTATCCAGGCGCCAATGCCGCTGCACTCGGCTACGTCGAACGTCTGTGCGAAGCCGACGCCGGGTGGACAGAAAGCCTGATTTATCTGTGGGGCAAGCACGGCGTAGGGCGCACGCATTTGTTGCAGGCAGCGTGCTTGCGTTTCGAGCAACTGGGCGAGCCTGCGGTGTATTTGCCGCTGGCGGAGTTGCTGGATCGTGGTATCGAGATCCTCGACAACCTTGAGCAATACGAGCTGGTGTGTCTGGACGACCTGCAGGCCGTGGCCGGTCGGGCTGATTGGGAAGAAGCTCTGTTTCACCTGTTCAATCGCCTGCGTGACAGCGGGCGTCGCTTGCTGATTGCCGCCTCGGCCTCGCCGCGTGAATTGCCGATCAAGCTGGCCGACCTTAAATCACGCCTCACCCTGGCGCTGATTTTTCAAATGCGCCCCTTGTCTGATGAAGACAAACTGCGTGCCTTGCAGTTGCGCGCCTCGCGCCGCGGCCTGCACCTGACCGACGAAGTCGGGCATTTCATCCTCACGCGCGGTACACGCAGCATGAGCGCATTGTTTGAATTGCTTGAGCGCCTCGATCAGGCCTCGTTGCAGGCGCAACGCAAGCTGACCATTCCCTTCTTGAAAGAAACCCTCGGCTGGTAAATACCCGCTATCCCCTTTTTATGCAGGAGCGAGCTTGCCTCGCGATCTTTTGCTGTAAAAGCGCATTCCTACAAGGTTTAGGCAGTATTCAGGCGCCAGAAAACCTGCGTGTCAGACATGCGTCTACGCAAAATCGATTGTCAGGGGTGTAAAACCTTAGATGTCACGTGAAATCGACTAAGTCACATTTAATTCGATTGAATTTGCAAATGAGGATCATAGAGGGCATAGTCGCGGTAACTTTTCCTACAGCCACGGTCGTGCCCATGCTAAAGCGCTTCGCACCCCTCGTGCCTCTCGCACTCGTTACCCTGCTTTTCGGCTGCGCTGCTCACTCGCCAGTGTCCCAGCAAGTTGTCGATTCACAGGTTCAAAAGTCATCTTCGTCGCAGTCTTCCGCTCTTTATCAGGAAGAACTGGCCACTGAAAAAGAACTGGCTCAATTTTCCGAAAACAGCAAGCCTTACGAACTGCCGGCCCTGGCTGACAGCATTCTTGAGCGCGGAATGTCCTTGATCGGTACCCGTTACCGTTTTGGCGGCACCTCTGAAGCTGGTTTCGATTGCAGTGGCTTTATCGGCTATCTGTTCAAAGAGGAAGCGGGCATGCAATTGCCGCGCTCCACCCGCGAAATGATCAACGTAAATGCACCGTTGGTCGCGCGAAACAACCTCAAGCCGGGTGACCTGCTGTTCTTCAGCACCAATGGTCGCGGACGTGTCAGCCACGCTGGCATTTACCTGGGCGATGACCAGTTTATTCACTCCAGCAGCCGCCGCAGCGGTGGTGTAAGGATTGATAGCCTGGGCGACACCTACTGGAACAAGACCTTTATTGAAGCCAAGCGTGCTTTGGCCATGGCGCCGACCAGCGTAGTGGCCCGTAAGTAAAGTTAAAGTCTTACTTGAAGTTTGGCTTCTAAGCGCTAGAATTCAGTCGCAATGTTAAATTCCTGAAGCCGCGAAGGTATCCCCTGTCGCGGCTTCGGGTTTCGCGGCCCAGTAGCCGTATCCAGAATCAGGAACGTTCTGTTTATGTCGACCCTGGCCCGCGTTGCCCTCATCACGTTCGCCGCACTGCTCAGTGCCTGCGCTAACCGTCCTGCACCTGCTCCCGTTGAAGTCAAACCGGTTGTGTCGTCGAGTCCGATCGACGATGGCTCGCCGTTGGCGGCAGACGTACTGTTTCGTGCGTTGGGCCTGGTGGGCACGCCGTATCGCTGGGGCGGCAATACACCGGACTCGGGTTTTGATTGCAGCGGCTTGATCAAGTACGTCTACAACGACATGGCGGGTATTTCGTTGCCGCGCACCACCCGCGAAATGATCGTAATGCGCGGGCAGAATGTCGGCAAAGACCAGCTGCAAACCGGCGACCTGTTGTTCTTCGCAACTAATGGTGGAACCCAGGTCAGCCATGCCGGTATCTACGTCGGTGAAGGCCGTTTTGTGCATGCGCCTGCCACCGGCGGCACAGTCAAGCTGGACAGTCTCAGCAAAGCCTATTGGCAAAAAGCATACCTGAACGCCAAGCGCGTCTTGCCAACCGAGCAGCATTTGGCGCGGTTGCCTTAATCTCTCTAATGTGATGAAGCCTGCGTAGGAGCTGCCGCAGGCTGCGATCTTTAGGGTTTAGAGATCAAAAGATCGCAGCCTGCGGCAGCTCCTACGAAAAGCGCATAGTTCTGTCGTGACAGGATTTAAAGGTTTACTCCCCCGACACCCGCCACACTTTGTTGCCGACATCATCGGCCACCAGCAAGTCCCCCTGTTTATCAATGACGACCCCGACCGGGCGGCCCATGGCTTTTTCATCGGAGTTGAGGAAGCCGGTTAGCACGTCAATGGGCATGCCGTTGGGCTTGCCGTCGTCAAACGGAACGAAGATCACTTTGTAGCCACTGTGCGGTTTGCGGTTCCATGAGCCGTGCTGGCCGATAAACACGCCATCGGTAAAGTTCGGCAGTGTGCTGTTTTGCGCAAAGGCCAGGCCTAGCGAGGCGGTGTGCGGGCCGACGGCATAGTCGGGGGCAATGGCTTTGGCGACCAACTCGGCGTTTTGCGGGTTGACCCGGACGTCGACGTGTTGCCCGTAGTAGCTGTAGGGCCAGCCATAGAAGCCGCCGTCTTGTACTGAGGTGATGTAGTCGGGCACCAAATCGCTGCCGATTTCGTCACGCTCGTTCACTGCGGTCCACAGTTTGCCGGTCTTGGGTTCCCAGTCCATGCCGTTGGGGTTGCGCAGCCCTGAGGCAAAAATACGGTGGCTGCCGGTGGCCGGGTCGACTTCCCAGATCGCTGCGCGCCCTTCTTCGATGTCCATGCCGTTTTCGCCGACGTTACTGTTCGAGCCGACGCTCACGTAGAGTTTTTTGCCGTCGGGGCTGGCGATGACGTTTTTCGTCCAGTGGTGGTTCAGGCCGCTGGGCAAATCAATGATCTTGGTCGGCTGTGCGCTGATGGAGGTTTCGCCCGGTTGGTACGGGAAGCGCAGCAACTTGTCGGCATCCGCCACGTACAGGTCATTGCCCACCAGGGTCATGCCGAAGGGCGAGTTCAAGTTTTCGAGAAACACCGTGCGGGTGTCGGCTTTGCCATCGTGGTTGGTGTCGCGCAACAAAGTGATGCGGTTGGCGCTTGGCACACCTGCACCGGCGCGGCCCATGACCTTGCTGGCGATCCACTCGCGCAGCCCCTGGCTGCCATCTGGCTTGGCTGGTGCGTTGCTCTCGGCCACCAGCACATCGCCATTGGGCAATACATAGAGCCAGCGCGGGTGATCGAGCCCTTCGGCAAAGGCTTGCACCTGCAAACCTTGCGCGGCAACCGGCTTGGCGCCCTCCGCCCAGCCCACTGCCGGGGCAATGTTGACGGTGGGGATCAGCGTTTTGTTCGGTGCCGGCAGAGTAGGCGAGGGGCCTGTGCCGTCGGTGACTTGCAGGGTCGAGCTTTCACCGCAGGCAGCCAACCCTGCCGCTAAAACGATGACAACAGCGTGCTGGCGCTTGAGCATGTGGATCTCCATGAAAACAGTGGGCGTGTAGTCATAGAGAAGCGTAGCCGTTCAAAGGTTCAGGCCGACGGGTTTGTTTGCTGCGCAGCCCGGCACCTTTAATTGACGCTCCACCCCCAACCCTCTAACCTTCGCGGCGTGTTTCAGGTGCTCTGCAACCTCAGGTTGGCAGAGTGAAACAGGGAAGCCGGTGAGGGCGCGTTTTACCCACACAACCGCTTTGATCCCGGCGCTGCCCCCGCAACGGTAAATGAGTCAACTTCACGCTCAATGCCACTGTGTTTAGTGCACGGGAAGGCGCGTGGCCCGGTGTTGTTCCTTGTTCAGGAACGCCCACTCATGAGCCCGGAGACCGGCCTGATCCATCCAGCACCCTTGCGGCGGGCGAAGGTGTGTCGATTGTTAATGAATTCCCCCGCCTCCCGTTTGCATTTTTTAGCCCCAACGGAGAGCTGCCATGAATGAATCCCCCGAGCGCGACGAACGTCACCTGGCGCGCATGCAACGCAAAAAAGCGATTATGGACGAACGCATTGCTAGCGCTCCGAATGAGTGCGGCCTGCTGCTGGTGTTAACCGGCAACGGCAAAGGCAAGAGCAGTTCGGCTTTCGGCATGCTGGCCCGGGCCATGGGCCACGGCCTGCAGTGTGGCGTGGTGCAGTTCATCAAGGGGCGTAACAGCACTGGCGAAGAGATCTTTTTCCGTCGCTTCCCTGAACAAGTGCGCTATCACGTGATGGGTGAAGGTTTTACTTGGGAAACTCAGGACCGCCAGCGTGACATCGCCGCCGCCGAAGCCGCCTGGCAAGTCTCCCGCGAGATGCTGCGCGACCCGGCCATTGGCCTGGTGGTGCTGGATGAATTGAACATTGCGCTCAAGCACGGCTATCTCGACCTGGAGCAAGTGCTGAGCGATCTGCAAGCCCGCCCGCCGATGCAGCATGTGTTGGTCACCGGGCGCGGCGCTAAACCTGAACTGATTGACCTGGCCGATACCGTGACTGAAATGGGCGTGATCAAACATGCCTTCCAGGCCGGTATCAAAGCCCAGAAAGGCATTGAATTGTGAGTGTTGAAGCATGAGAGAGTCGCGTCATTGCCCGGCGGTATTGATCGCCGCACCGGCCTCCGGTCAGGGCAAGACCACCGTCACCGCCGCCTTGGCCCGATTGCATCGCAATCAGGGGCGCAAGGTGCGGGTCTTTAAATGTGGCCCCGATTTTCTCGACCCCATGATCCTCGAGCGCGCCAGCGGTGCGCCGGTGTATCAGGTGGACTTGTGGATGGTCGGCGCCGACGAAAGCCGGCGCTTGCTCTGGGAAGCGGCGGGTGAATCGGACCTTATCCTCATCGAAGGGGTCATGGGCCTGTTTGACGGCACGCCGTCCAGCGCCGATTTGGCCCGTCATTTTGGTGTTCCGGTATTGGGTGTGATTGACGGTACGGCCATGGCCCAGACCTTCGGCGCGTTGGCGTTGGGGCTGGCGCGCTATCAGCCGGACCTGCCGTTTGCCGGGGTGTTGGCCAACCGGGTGGGCACTGTGCGCCATGCGCAGTTGCTGGAAGGCAGCCTGACCGAAGGCTTGCGCTGGTACGGCGCGTTGTCCCGCGAAACCGGGATCGAGCTGCCCAGCCGCCATTTGGGCCTGGTGCAAGCCAGCGAGTTGAACGATCTCGATATGCGTCTGGACGCCGCCGCCAATGCCTTGGCCAGCACCTGCGAGGTAGCGCTGCCACCGCCGGTGGAATTCGCCGCGCCTGAGCCGGTGGCCATTGAGCCCTTGCTGGCCGGTGTGCGGATTGCCGTGGCGCGCGATGAAGCGTTTGCCTTTACCTATGGCGCGAGCCTGGCGTTATTGCGTGATATGGGCGCTGAACTGGTGTTTTTCTCGCCGATACGCGACACGCATCTGCCGCAAGCCGACAGTGTGTATTTGCCCGGCGGTTACCCGGAACTCCATCACCAGGCCCTTGCGCGCAATACCTCGATGCTTGAAGCGATTCGTGCCCACCATCACGCGGGCAAACCGCTGTTGGCCGAGTGCGGCGGCATGCTTTATCTGCTCGACGCCTTGACCGATGTCGAGGGCCAGCGTGAAGCGCTGGTGGGCTTGCTCAAGGGCGAGGCGACGATGCAAAAGCGCCTGGCTGCGCTGGCCTTGCAAGCCGTCGAAATGCCCGAAGGCCTGCTGCGGGGTCACACCTATCATCACTCGCTGACCAGCACCGAACTTGAGCCCATTGCGCGGGGCCTTAGCCCCAATGGCGGGCGCGGTGCCGAAGCGGTGTATCGCGAAGGGCGTATGACGGCGTCTTATGTGCACTTTTACTTTCCGTCCAATCCCCAGGCCATTGCCGCGTTGTTCGCGCCGTGCGCCGTGAAGGTGCCATGAGCGACAACGCATTTAGCCCTGAAGAAAAGGCCGCTGTTTACCGCGCCATTGCTGAGCGCCGAGATATGCGCCACTTCAGCGGTGGTGAAGTGGCGCCCGAGTTGTTGGCCCGCTTGCTCGAAGCCGCGCATCAGGCGCCGAGCGTGGGCCTGATGCAGCCGTGGCGGTTTATCCGCATCACCGACCGTGAGCTGCGCGGCAAGATTCAAACCGTGGTCGAGGCCGAGCGGGTACGCACCGCTGAAGCCTTGGGCGAGCGCTCCGACGAGTTCATGACGCTCAAGGTCGAAGGCATTAATGACTGCGCCGAAGTGCTGGTGGCCGCGTTGATGGATGATCGCGAAAAGCACATTTTCGGCCGTCGGACATTGCCGGAAATGGACATGGCGTCGCTGTCCTGCGCGATTCAAAACCTCTGGCTGGCAGCGCGGGTCGAAGGCCTGGGCATGGGCTGGGTGTCGTTGTTCGAGCCTCAGGCGCTGGCCGATCTGCTGGGCCTGCCTGCCGGGGCCAAACCGCTGGCGGTGTTGTGTCTGGGGCCGGTCGAGCAATTTTATCCGGCGCCGATGCTGGTGCTGGAAGGGTGGGCGCAGGCGCGTCCGCTGAGTGAGTTGGTGTACGAGAATTATTGGGGAGTAAAGCCATGAGTGTGGCGTTGTTGTGCGTTGCCGGTGTGGCGTTGGATGCGCTGCTCGGCGAGCCTAAACGCTGGCATCCACTGGTTGCGTTTGGCCGCATGGCTGACCGTATCGAACAGCGTTTCAATTCCGGTGGCCGTGGCTGGCGCAGCCACGGTGTGACCGCCTGGGTACTGGCGGTGTTGCCGTTGACGATTGTGGCCACGGCCTTGTCATGGTTGCCCTATATCGGTTGGCTGGTGGAGATACTGGCGCTGTACTGCGCGCTGGGCATGCGCAGCCTCGGTGAACATGTGCAGCCGGTGGCCGAGGCCTTGCGCGCCAATGATCTGGACGAGGCGCGTACGCGGGTCGGTTATCTGGTCAGCCGTCAAACCAGCGAACTGGATGCAACCGAAGTGGCCCGGGCCGCCACCGAGTCGGTCCTCGAAAACGGCAGTGATGCGGTGTTCGCGGCAGTGTTCTGGTTTGCCGTTGCCGGTGCGCCGGGCGTGGTGCTCTACCGTTTGAGCAACACCCTGGACGCGATGTGGGGTTATCGCAACGAGCGCTTCGAGCGTTTTGGTTGGGCTGCCGCGCGCATCGACGACCTGCTTAACTACATTCCTGCACGGTTGGTGGCACTGACCTACGCCTTGCTCGGTAAAACCCGCTTGGCGTTGACCTGCTGGCGCAAACAGGCGCCGCAATGGGACAGCCCCAATGCCGGGCCAGTGATGGCGGCCGGTGCCGGTGCGCTGGGGGTCGAGTTGGGTGGCGCAGCGATTTATCACGGTGAAGTGCATGAGCGCCCGCAGTTGGGTGAAGGCGTGCCCGCCGATGCCGATTCGATTGGTCGTGGCTGGCAGTTGGTGCAGCGCGGTGTGTGGTTGTGGTTACTGATCTTGTGCGTGGGGAGTGAGTTCTTTGCTTGAGCATGGTGGACGTTTGCGTCAGGCGGCCCTCGACTACGGCATTGCCGAGTCGCAATGGCTGGACTTGTCCAGTGGCCTCGCGCCCTGGCCTTTTGCAATCCCGGCGCTCCCCGAGCGGGCCTGGGCGCGTTTGCCCGAAACCGATGACGGACTGGAGCAGGCGGCCTGCGAGTATTACGGCGCCCCCCACGTATTGCCGGTGCCGGGTTCGCAATGCGCGATCCAGTTGCTGCCGCGTCTGCGCCGCAGTGGCAAGGTCGGCGTGCTGTCACCGTGCTACGCCGAACACGCCGAATCGTGGCGCCGCAGCGGCTACATCGTGCGTGAAGTTCTGGAGCAGGAAGTCGACACCTACCTCGACACCCTCGATGTGTTGGTGGTGGTCAACCCTAACAACCCCACGGGCTTGAGCCTGACACCCGAGCGTTTGCTCGACTGGCACGCGCGTCTGGCCCAGCGCGGCGGCTGGCTGGTGGTGGACGAAGCCTTTATGGACAACACCCCCGAGTTGAGCCTGGCTGCCGAGAGTGGGCGCAGCGGATTGATTGTGCTGCGTTCGTTCGGCAAGTTTTTCGGCCTGGCCGGGGTGCGGTTGGGCTTTGTGCTGGCGGAACTTAAATTGCTCAAACTGCTGGCAGAGCAAGTCGGCCCGTGGGCCGTCAGCGGTCCGACGCGGATTGTCGGCCAAGCGTGCCTGCGCGACACCCAAGGCCACGCCCTTCAGCGTGAGCGCAGTGAGTTGGCCAGCACCCGCTTGCAGCACCTGCTGGGCCAGCATGATTTGCTCCCGCAGGGCGGCTGCGCCTTGTTCCAGTGGCTGATCACCCCAGAGGCCGAGCAGCTTTACGACTTTATGGCCCGGCGCGGGATTTTGCTGCGGCTGTTTACCAGCAACAGCAGCTTGCGTTTTGGCCTGCCTGCTGATGAAGCCGACTGGTTGAAGCTGCAAGAGGCTTTGCAGGCTTATACCCAGGCACGAACCAAGGACGTTTCATGAGTACATTGATGGTGCAAGGCACCACTTCCGATGCGGGCAAAAGCACGCTGGTCACGGCGTTGTGCCGCTGGCTGACCCGCGAGGGCGTGCGCGTGGTACCGTTCAAGCCGCAGAACATGGCGCTCAACAGTGCCGTGACCGCTGAAGGCGGCGAAATTGGCCGCGCCCAGGCTGTACAGGCGCAGGCCGCCGGTTTGGCGCCGCACACCGACATGAATCCGGTGTTGCTCAAGCCCAACAGCGACACCGGCGCCCAGGTGATTATTCATGGCCGCGCCGTCACCACCATGAACGCGGTGGCGTATCACGACTACAAAGCCATCGCCATGCAAGCGGTGCTGGCCTCGCATCAACGGCTGAGTGCCGCGTACCCGGTGGTCATGGTTGAAGGCGCGGGCTCTCCGGCCGAGATCAACTTGCGCGCCGGTGACATCGCCAACATGGGCTTTGCCGAAGCGGTGGATTGCCCGGTGGTGCTGATTGCCGACATCAATCGGGGCGGCGTTTTCGCGCACTTAGTCGGCACCCTGGAATTACTCTCCGAAACCGAGCAGGCGCGGGTCAAAGGCTTCATCATCAACCGTTTTCGCGGTGACATTGCCTTGCTGCAGCCGGGCCTCGACTGGCTGGAACAGCGCACCGGCAAACCGGTGATTGGCGTGTTGCCCTACGTGCTGGATTTGCACCTTGAGGCTGAAGACGGCATCGACCAGCGCCAGACTGACAAGGTCGAGCATGTGCTTAAAGTGGTGGTGCCGGTATTGCCGCGCATCAGCAACCACACCGACTTCGATCCGCTGCGCTTGCACCCGCAAGTGGACTTGCAGTTTGTCGGGCCGGGGCAAGCGATCCCGCCGGCTGATTTAATCATCTTGCCGGGCTCAAAAAGCGTACGCAGTGACCTGGCGTATTTGCGCGCCAATGGCTGGGACACGGCGATCAATCGCCACCTGCGCTACGGCGGCAAGGTGCTGGGCATTTGCGGCGGTTTGCAGATGCTCGGGGAGCAGGTGCATGACCCGTTGGGGCTGGAAGGGGCGCCCGGTTCGAGCGATGGTTTCGGCTTGCTGGGCTTCAGCACCGAACTGGCCGCCGAGAAGCAACTGCGCAACGTGCGCGGCCATTTGTTGCTGGAAGACGCCGAGGTCAACGGCTACGAGATCCACGCCGGAGTCACCACGGGGGTAGCGCTTGAGCAACCGGCGGTGCGTCTGGATGACGGCCGTTGTGACGGCGCGCAGAGTGCTGACGGGCATATTCTCGGCACGTACCTGCACGGCCTGTTCGAGTCGCCTGAGGCCTGCGGCGCTTTGCTGCGCTGGGCCGGGTTGCAGAACGTGCAACAC
This sequence comes from Pseudomonas sp. HY2-MNA-CIBAN-0224, assembly GCF_040310285.1. NCBI lineage: Bacteria > Pseudomonadati > Pseudomonadota > Gammaproteobacteria > Pseudomonadales > Pseudomonadaceae > Pseudomonas > Pseudomonas sp. HY2-MNA-CIBAN-0224. Next base: position 17,489 of record NZ_JBEOPQ010000032.1, read on the forward strand.
GTCGATTACCACGCCCTGCGCGAGCGCGATATCGAGCGCCTGGCTGATTTGGTCGAAAAACACCTGGACACGGCGTACTTGCGCGAGCTTTGCGGTATCTGATGCGTCATGGATCCTGTGGGAGCGGGCTTGCTCGCGATAGCATCGACCTGGTTTGCCAGTAATAGCGCGTCGCTTGCATCGCGAGCAAGCCCGCTCCCACAAGATCAAAAGCGGTATTTTTGAGGTTTTTAAACATGCAGCAACTGATTTTGGGTGGCGCCCGTTCGGGTAAAAGCCGCTTGGCCGAGAAGCTCGCGGCCGATTCTGGCTGCGCTGTTATCTACATCGCCACCAGCCAGCCGCTGGACGGCGAAATGAACGAGCGGGTTCGCCTGCACCGTGAGCGTCGCCCCGCACAGTGGGGCTTGATCGAAGAGCCGATTGAGCTGGCCCGCGTGCTGCGTGAAAACGCCGGTGAACAGACCTGCCTGCTGGTGGATTGTCTGACCTTGTGGCTGACCAATCTGCTGATGCTTGAAGACCCGCAGCGCTTGAGCGCCGAGCGTGAGGCGCTGCTGGAGTGCCTGGCTGGATTGCCGGGGCACATTGTATTTGTCAGCAACGAAACCGGAATGGGTGTCGTGCCGCTGGGCGAATTGACTCGCCGTTACGTCGATGAAGCCGGTTGGTTGCATCAAGCCTTGGCCGAACGTTGCCAGCGAGTCGTACTGACCGTGGCGGGCCTGCCCCTGACATTGAAAGGAACTGCGCTATGAATACCCCGTGGTGGCTGAACCCGTGCAAAGCGGTTGATCGTGAGGTGCAAGCGGCCGCGGCCGAACGCCAGCAGCAGTTGACCAAACCGGCGGGTTCGCTGGCGCAACTGGAAACCCTGGCCGTGCAGTTGGCCGGGTTGCAGGGGCGCTTGAAACCCCGTGTCGATCAGCTCTGGATTGCGATTTTTGCCGGTGATCATGGTGTGGTCGCCGAGGGCGTATCAGCTTACCCGCAGGAAGTGACCGGGCAAATGCTGGCCAACTTTGTCAGCGGTGGCGCGGCAATCAGCGTGCTGGCCCGTCAGTTGGGCGCGCACCTGGACGTCGTCGATCTGGGCACGGTCACGCCGATGCTCAACTTGCCGGGTGTGCGACATTTACAGCTGGGCGCGGGCACTGCCAATTTCGCCGCAAGCCCTGCGATGTCTGATGCCCAGGGCTTGAAAGCCCTGGCGGCCGGTCGTGACAGCGTCGCGCGGGCACAAGAGCAGGGCAGCGAGTTGTTCGTGGGTGGCGAGATGGGCATTGGCAACACGGCCTCGGCCAGTGCCGTGGCCAGTGCGCTGCTGCAATGCCCGGCGTCTGAGCTGACCGGGCCGGGGACCGGGCTGGATGCTGCGGGCGTGAGCCACAAGGCGCGGGTGATTGAGCAAGCGCTGGCGTTTCATGACGGCTACCTGGACGACCCGCTGCAAACCTTGTTCCGCTTGGGCGGTTTTGAAATCGCGGCCCTGGCCGGTGCCTATGTGGCGTGCGCGCAAGCCGGGATTGTGGCGTTGGTCGACGGATTTATTTGCACCGTTGCCGCCATGGTTGCCGTGCGCTTGAACCCTGAGTGCCGGGAATGGCTGGTGTTTGGCCATCGCGGTGCTGAACACGGGCATCACCGTGTCCTGCAAAGCTTGCAGGCTGAGCCGTTGCTCGACCTCGGTTTGCGTTTGGGTGAAGGCAGTGGCGCTGCATTGGCGGTGCCGTTGGTGCGTCTGGCCTGTGACCTGCACGAGCAGATGGCAACGTTTGCGGAAGCAGCCGTCGCGGATCGCCCGGCATGAGCGTGACCCTGGACTTGCTGCGCCATGGTGAAACCGAGCTGGGCGGAGGGCTGCGCGGCAGCCTTGATGATGCGCTGACGCCCGTGGGCTGGGAGCAAATGCGCGCAGCCGTTCAAGGCCAAGGCCCGTGGGACCGGATTGTCAGTTCGCCGTTGCAGCGCTGTGCTTTGTTCGCCCAAGAACTGGCCGGGCAACTGGCGCTGCCGGTGACGTTCGACAAAGACCTGCAAGAGCTGCATTTTGGCGAGTGGGAAGGGCAGAGCGCCGCCGCACTGATGCAAACCGATGAGCAGGCACTGGGCCTGTTTTGGGCAAACCCTTACAGTTTCACCCCGCCTCAGGGCGAGTCGGTGCTTGAGTTCTCGCAGCGGGTGCTGGCGGCGGTCACGCGCTTGCAGCAGGCCCACGCGGGGGAGCGGGTGCTGGTGGTGTGCCACGGCGGGGTGATGAAGTTGCTGCTGGCGCAGGCCCGTGGTCTGCCCCGTGAACAGTTGCTGAACATTCAGGTGGTTAATGGTGCGCTGTTCGAGTTGCAGGTCGACGCACACGGCGTTTTGAGCGAGGGGCGCTGAGCATGTTGCCGTTCTGGATTGCCTTGCAGTTTCTGAGCAGCTTGCCGATCCGCTTGCCCGGCATGCCGCAACCCCAGGAGCTGGGGCGTTCGTTGTTGTTCTACCCGCTGGTCGGGCTGTTGTTTGGCGTGCTGTTGTGGGCGCTGAACGGCCTGTTGGCCGGGGCGCCGTTGCTGTTGCATGCGGCGCTGTTGCTGAGCGCCTGGGTGTTGCTCAGTGGTGGCCTGCACCTGGACGGTCTGGCTGACAGCGCGGATGCCTGGCTGGGCGGCTTTGGGGATCGCGAGCGCACCCTGACCATCATGAAAGACCCGCGCAGCGGCCCGATCGCCGTGGTTACGCTAGTACTGGTGTTGTTGCTCAAGTTCTGTGCCTTGCTGGCGTTGATCGAGCAGCAACATACGGCCGTCTTGTTGATCGCCCCGCTGATCGGCCGCAGTGCGTTGCTGGCGGTGTTTCTGACCACGCCTTACGTGCGGGCGGGCGGCTTGGGCCAGGCCTTGGCCGATTACTTGCCGCGCAAATCGGGTTGGTGGGTGCTGGGGCTCAGTGCTGTGGCCTGTGTTGTGTTGGCCGGTACTGCCGGGATGTGGGCCTTACTGCTGGCTGCGTTGGGCTTTGTGTGGCTGCGCCGGCTGATGATGCAGCGCTTGGGCGGCACCACGGGCGATACCGCGGGTGCGTTGCTGGAACTGCTGGAAGTACTGGTTTTAGTGGGGTTGGCGCTGGTGGCAGATTGACCCCCGGTGTTGTTTAAATCTTGATTCTCCTTCATTGCGGGTATATACATACAAAATGTTACCAACCCAGTGTTTATGCACCAACCTGCGACGTGCTTCGCGGGGCATCAGCCGACATTACGACGGGGCCCTGGATGGCTTCGGGATCAACGTTGCGCAGTTTTCATTGATGAGCAACCTCAAGCGACTGGACCAGCCGAGTATTTCCAGCCTCGCCGAGGCCATGGGGCTGGATCGCAGTACTTTGGGGCGCAATCTGCGGGTGCTGGAAGGCGCTGGCCTGGTGAAGATGTCTGAAGGTGAGGACCACCGTAATCGGCTGGTCTGCCTGACCGAAGAGGGTGAGAGGCGCTTCAATGCCGCCTGGCCCGCCTGGGAGGCCGCACAACAGCGGTTGGTCGCGCGTTTGGGAGAAGACCGGCGCGAACAGTTGCTGCAGTTATTGGATGAGCTGGCGGGTGTCGATTAGCACCCGTTTTACGAATAAGAATGGGTATATACCCGCATCAGGAGAATAACAATGACATCGGTGTGGCGAACGAGCGGGTGGATACTGCTGGGCAGTGCGTTGATTTTGGCGCTGTCGTTGGGGGTCAGGCACGGCTTTGGTCTGTTCTTGCCGCCCATGAGTGCGCAGTTCGGCTGGGGGCGAGAGGTGTTTGCCTTCGCCATTGCCTTGCAGAACCTGATCTGGGGCCTGGCTCAACCGTTCACCGGTGCGTTGGCCGATCGCTTTGGCGCCGCCAAAGTGGTGATCGTCGGCGGTGTGCTCTATGCCGTCGGGCTGGTGCTGATGGGCATGTCGGACTCGTTGCTGACGCTGTCGTTGAGTGCTGGCCTATTGATTGGTATCGGCCTGTCCGGCACGTCGTTTTCGGTCATTTTGGGTGTGGTCGGCCGTGCTTTGCCGCCCGAGAAACGCAGCATGGGCATGGGGATCGCCAGTGCGGCAGGCTCCTTTGGCCAGTTTGCAATGCTGCCCGGCACGCTGGGGCTGATCGGCTGGGTTGGCTGGTCGTCCGCCTTGCTGGTACTGGGTTTGCTGGTGGCCATGATCGTGCCGTTGGTGAGCATGCTCAAGGACCGCCCAACGCCGAGTCTGGGCGGCGAGCAAACGCTCAAGGAGGCGCTGCGTGAGGCGTGCACTCACTCGGGCTTCTGGCTGCTGGCGTTTGGTTTTTTTGTCTGCGGGTTTCAGGTGGTGTTTATCGGCATCCACTTGCCGGCCTACCTGGTCGATCAGCATTTGCCTGCCACCGTGGGCACTACGGTATTGGCCCTGATTGGCCTGTTTAATATTTTTGGTACTTACACCGCCGGATGGCTGGGCGGGCGTATGTCCAAACCGCGCTTGCTGACCGCGTTGTACCTGGCGCGCGCCGTGGTGATCGTGGTGTTTTTGTGGGCGCCGCTGTCGCAATTCAGCGCTTACCTGTTTGGCATGGCCATGGGCTTTTTGTGGCTCTCGACGGTGCCGCTGACCAACGGCACCGTCGCCACAATGTTTGGCGTGCGTAACTTGTCGATGCTGGGCGGGATTGTCTTTTTGTTCCATCAACTGGGCGCATTTCTGGGCGGTTGGCTGGGCGGCGTGGTCTATGATCAAACCGGCAGTTACGACCTGATCTGGCAAGGCTCGATTGTGCTCAGTCTGTTGGCAGCGGCCTTGAACTGGCCGGTGCGTGAGCGTCCGGTTGCGCGTTTGCAGGCACAAGGGAGCATGGCGTGAGTTCACTGTGGCTTTGGTTGGGTGGCATCAGTGCAGGCTTTTTGCTGCTGGCCCTGAGCTGGTGGGGCTGGCATCAAGGTGGCCTGGCCTTGCTGGAGTTAGGCATGGGCACTTGCTAGTGCCGTGCCGGGGCGAGTAAGTTCTGTGCCTGCACCTCTATAAAGGACACGAACAATGCTAAAGCGCTGGATTGCGATGCCCGTACTGTTGTTGGCGTGCGCGGGTTCTGTCTGGGCGGCTGATTGCCCGTCTTTGCTTGAAGGTTCATTGCCCAAGCTGCGGGCCAAAGAATCGATCGATCTGTGCAAGCAGTTTGCCGGCAAGCCTTTGTTGATTGTGAACACGGCCAGTTTTTGCGGCTTTGCGCCCCAGTTCAAAGGGCTGGAGGACTTGAACCAGCGCTTTAAGGGCCAGGGGCTGGAAGTGCTCGGCGTACCGTCCAATGACTTCAAGCAAGAGGCCAAAGATGGCGAAGAGACGGCCAAGGTCTGCTACGTCAATTACGGTGTGACCTTCACCATGACCGAACCGCAAAAAGTGCGGGGTGACGATGCAACGCACCTGTTCAAGGTATTGGCTGAACAAAGCAGCACGCCCAAGTGGAATTTCTACAAGTACGTGGTGGACCGTAAAGGCAATGTGATTGCCAGCTTCTCGAGCTTGACCAAGCCGGACAACCCGGAGTTGATTGAAGCTATAGAAAAAGCCATCGCCTCAAAGTCCTGATTCCTACACAAAAAAAAGCCCCGCATCTGTAAAGAGAGCGGGGCTTTTTAGTTCAGGCCGCGTGAGCGTCAAGCACTCGCAAGCTTAGAACTTGTACGTTGCACCGACAGCAAAGCCGTTGGCGCTGTTTTCGTACTTGGCGCTGTAGTTGTTGATGCCTTTGGAATCGTTAACTTTGACCGACTCTTCTTTCAGGTAAGAGTAAGCCACGTCGATAACCAGATTCTCGTTGACGGCGTAACCGGCACCCAGGCTAAAGATCGTACGGTCACCCGTTGGGATACGTGGCGAACGGTTTTGGTTGTTGGTAGGCGATTGGTCCCAGGTCAGGCCCGTACGCAGTACCCACTGCTTGTTCAACTGATACGACGTACCGATGGCGTAAGCCCAGGTGTCGTGCCAGTTTTGTTCTTCTTTGATGGTCGTGAATGCTTGAGCGCCACCAGCACCGGAGTTGGCCATGGTCACGCCTTTGTTCTGCACGGTGATGTCTTTCAGGCGGCTCCAGCGGGTCCAGGTGCTACCGGCATAGACCTTCCAGGCATCAGACAGGTCTTGGGTAACGGACAGGTCCCAGGATTCCGGGGTGTCGATCGACAGCGAAGCGTCATAGCGGTTGCTTTGCAGCAACTGAGGTGGAGTGCCTGCGCCTGCTTCAACTTCGGTGTGACCCTTGAGTTTGTAGGTCACTTTGGAGTGGTAGGTCAAACCGACACGGGTGGTGTCTGTGGCCTGCACCAGAACACCGGCGTTCCAGCCCAGCGCGGTGTCGTCACCCTTGATTTTGACTTTGGCTTCGGGTGTGCCCGGAACCAGCGCAAGCTGCGACTCAAGCTTGCCGGAGATGCGGTTGATGGTCGGGCCGAAACCTACCGAAACGCGGTCGTTGAAGGCGTAGCTGACAGTAGGCTGCAGGGTCACGACTTTTACGTCGCTGGTGCTACCGAAGGCGCGGCCCTGGAAGCTTTTTTCGTACTCAGTTGCCAGGCCGAAAGGTGCATAAACACCGAAGCCGATGGCCCACTGATCATTGAGCTTATTGGTGTAGAAGCCCATAGGCACGCCGGTGAAAGGGACCATGTCGCCTTTGTTGGTACCTTTGGCATTACCGTTGGCATTTTTGATATCGGTTGTGGCGTCGATCACGGCGATACCACCAGTGACCTGTTGTCCGCTCAGGCGGGACATACCGGCAGGGTTACCGAAAACGGTACTTGCATCGTCAGCAGAAGATGAGCGACCTGCGAAGCCGGTCCCCATACCGCTAACGCTTTGTTCGTTGAGGGCGAAGCCGCTTGCGAAAATCTGGCTGGAAGCCAAAGTGACAGCGAGGCTAAGTGTGGTCTTGAGCATTACTTTTTTCATTATTAGAACTCCTTTTGATCACCGGACGAAAGCTACCAACATTTTTGTAAGAGCGCTATAGGCTAAATCGCAGAAGATAACGATGTTTTGTAGGACAATCCGACCGTTTTCCGATCATTTACAGGTTTGCAGAGGGTTGAAAAATCTCAAGCTGCTTGGTTGAGAACGGTCATGCAGTCGCGCCCAACATCCTTGAAAGTGTGCAAACGTCCTTTTAGCTCAACTACTTGGCGTTACAGCAGGTCTTGCGGGTGTGCTGTCGGCGTAAAGGTTGGCTGGCTGCAATGCCTGGCAACAAAACTTCAACGTCCAGAGTGTATTTTTGTTTGTTCAGGTTAACTTTGATGCAGTCACGTAAAGCTTCAGCTCCCTGGCGCGATCCCCGTGCAGCCATGGCTTTTTAAAATGGCCGGTGGCACCCAGGCGCTTGGCAGCTGTGGATCGTGAGGGTGCGCCGGCAGCGGATTATGCCGCTTGAGTTGAAGTGTAGTGTCATATTCCGGTTGTAAAGCTCTGTTTTTAAATCGTTTGTAGCTTCTAGGTGTAAGCGATATATCCGCAAGTGCTTAAGCGATGCCGGATATTTCTTAAATGACGCCCAACAAAAAGCCCTGCTGTTCGGGCAGGGCTTGTTGGGTAAGCGCTTGCAGGTCTTAGGCGATAAGTGCCTGACGAGTACGCTCGATCACAGCTTGCAGAGGCTCTGCGCTGGAATATTGATCGGGGTACAGGCGTTCGCTGTGACGGGCGATGCCGTGTTCGTTGACCAGGGTGAAGCTGAAGCAGCCTTTGCGAGCGGCCATAATCAGGCAGTTCATTGGAGCAAAAGCGTTGGTTAGGGTGCGAATGGCATCCTGAGTCTGGATTTGAGTATTCATAGTTATTAGGTGTTCCTACAAAAGACACGGATATGATCCGTGCTGCGTTAAAACGTTCCAGTGACGTCGGGCCATTTTGGCGGGACGAAGAACCTGTCTGGAACAAAGCCGCCAGTTGGAGCGCATTAAGTATGTGGCGCTTGGGCTGGCAGGTAGGTACTTAGGAGGGCAGGCAATCACAACAAGAGCTAAGGTTCCGTGCTCTGGGTGAAGATCCTGATCAATTTGCAGGTTGGTTCGGTCAGAGTAAAAAACTTCGCGATACCCTTTGCTTGTTCAAAGGCTGTATCGGCACAAGATTTACCTGGAAACCATCTTGGGGGTCGATCCCGTTTTATCAGCGCGGCCATCTATTTGAGAGGCTGCTGAGGGATTTGTTCGGCCCGAATTGACTTTCAGCTTGGTACTAACGCTGCGGATACTATCGGGTTGAAAATTTAAATGCAAGTGTGCTAGCAAAAAAACATCCTGTCACGGTGTTCGGGGCTTTACGCACAACAGGCCGTATTGAGGCTGTTATTAGCCTGTTTTGGGCAATATTCCACATAGGCTTGCCTGAGCAGCGAGCGTCACACGGGTATTGAGTGGGGGTGTTTTCTGCGGGCGAGTCCTACATTTTTTGCCTCTGAATCGCCCTGCGCGCTGCGCGGAATGTGATCTTTTGCACATTTGCAACACAACCAACATATTCGTCTGCGAGGTCAATCACGGTAGCTGTCTAGCCTGTTCCGCAAATTTAAGTCAATGAAAAACATCGTTTTTTTTAATTGGTGAAAAAATCGACAGTTTGACTCTAGGCCCCGTAGGGTGGGGGTTTGCGGGGGGTAAACGAGGGTTGTCCACTGACTTATCCACAGGATCTGTGGATTGTCACGCGCGCTTGCTCTAGATCGCGGGTATAGACTTTTTTCGGCTTTACCCAAGCGAAAAAAGGAGTAGAGTGGCGCGCCTTCTGTTCTGCCCTACAGTGTTTTATGAAGTTTCGCACAGCTACTTCCTCTGCTACTCGCTCCAGCACACCGCCCGCCGCGCCCAAACGCTTTTCTTTGCGCATTGCGGTCTGGCTGCTGGACAACCCTCACCTGGGCGCTAAATCCAGCGTCAAACACGTTGCCGGCCATTTGCTTAAGCAACCTGCCCGCCAAGGTGTGGTGCTGGCACAAAGCCGTTTGGGGCAATTGATGTGCCGTGATTGTGGAAGCTCCCGGGACCAACGCATTGGTCACGAGCTTTTGCGTCAGGCCGCCCGCGCCGGTGACCGCGTTGCTCAACAGGAATTGAGCAAGATCGAAGACTGAGCTGTCTTCGTGCCCTGAGCTTGGTTAACCTTGCTTTTTTACCTTGCGCGGAGTGGTTATGGCCCTGGACCTGAGCAGTATTTTGCTGGGCTTGGCGTTGGCAGGCGTGCCGTTGTTGGCGTTCGTCTGGCAATTGCAGCGGCGCGCCAGCGGGCATCAAGCCGAGTTGAACCTGCTTGAAGAGCGCCTGAATATGGCCCAGTTGGCTCAGGACGGTCTGAGCGCACAGCTGGACGCCAGCCGCGATGAAATCAGTGACTTGGGGCAGGCCAATACGGCCAAGCAGGCCGATCTGGCGGCACTGCGCCGCGAGGTCGAACTGTTGCAGGTAGAGCGCGACAACGCGCGTGATGCTGCCCACGCCTGGAACCTGGAACGCGCACAGAAAGAAGCCGAGCTGCGTCACCTCGGCGCTCAGGCTGCCGGTCTTAGCGCCGAACTGCGCGAGCAACAAGAAAGCCATCAACAACGTTTGAGCGATCTGCAAGGGTCGCGAGATGAATTGCGCGCGCAGTTTTCGGAACTGGCCGGCAAGATTTTCGATGAGCGCGAACAACGTTTTGCGCAAACCAGCAATGAGCGTCTGGGCCAGTTGCTCGACCCGCTTAAAGAGCGCATCCAGTCTTTCGAAAAGCGCGTTGAAGAAAGCTATCAGCAGGAAGCCCGTGAGCGCTTCTCACTGGGCAAAGAGCTGGAGCGCCTGCAGCAACTCAACCTGCGCTTGAGCGACGAAGCCACCAACCTTACGCGCGCCTTGAAAGGCCAGAAGACCCAGGGCAACTGGGGCGAGCTGATTCTGGAACGGGTGCTTGAGCATGCCGGGCTCGAAAAGGGCCGCGAGTATCAAACCCAGGTCAGCCTCAAAGGGCCGGATGGCGAGCGCTTTCAGCCGGACGTGTTGATCCTGTTGCCGGGCGACAAGCAGGTGGTGGTCGACTCTAAGGTCAGCCTGACGGCGTATCAGCAGTTTGTCGGTGCCGATGACGACGTGATCGGGCAGGCGGCGCTGAAACAGCATGTGCTGTCACTGCGTAATCACGTCAAAGGCCTGGCCGGCAAAGACTACAAGCGTCTGGAAGGGCTGCACAGCCTGGATTTCGTGTTGTTGTTCGTGCCTATCGAAGCGGCTTTTTCAGCGGCGCTGCAAGCCGAACCCAACCTGTTTCAGGAAGCCTTTGACCGCAACATCGTGATCGTCAGCCCGACCACATTGCTCGCCACCTTGCGGGTGATCGACAGCCTGTGGAAGCAGGAACGCCAGAGCCAGAACGCCCGAGAAATCGCTGAGCGGGCCGGTTGGCTGTACGACAAGTTTGTGCTGTTTATCCAGGACCTGGATGAAGTCGGTAATCGTCTTCAGCAGTTGGATAAAGCCTACGCAGCAGCACGTAACAAACTGACCGATGGGCGCGGCAACCTGGTTAGCCGCAGCGAACAGCTCAAATTGCTCGGCGCACGGGCCAGTAAAAGCTTGCCCCCCGAACTGCTGGAGCGGGCCATGACCGACATCAACGGCGTAGCGCATCCGGCTGAGTAAGTTCTTGTAGGGCCGCTGCGCAACCCATCGCAGCCTCATGCTTCGGCAGCGGCTACAGGGGATCACAACGGCACATGCCGGCTCAGCAGTGCTCTCAACACCGCCGGTTTGACCGGCTTACCCAAATACTCAAGCCCCGCCGCATGCACTTCGGCAATCATTTCCTGGCGTCCGTCGGCGCTGATGACCACGCCCGGCACAGGCTCGCCCAATTGCGCGCGCAGCCAGCCCATCAGCTCGGTGCCGGTTTCGCCGTTGTCCAGGTGGTAGTCGACCAGCACCAGTTGCGGGCGCACGCCGTCGTTGAGCAAGGCCGCGCATTCATCGCGGTTTCTGGCGGTCCACACGCGGCAGCCCCAGCGCGTCAACAGGCTCTGCATGCCGATCAGGATGCTGTCTTCGTTGTCGATACACAGCACTTGTGCACCCGTCACCGACTGGCTTTTTGGCTCGCTGGGCACTGCTTGTGGCGCAGCTTGGGCCTGTGCCAGCGGTACGCTGACGCTGAATACGCTGCCTTTGCCCGGCCATGAGCGCACCTGCAGGGTGTGCCCGAGCACTCGGCACAGGCCGTCAGCAATCGCCAAGCCCAGCCCCAGGCCTTTTTCGGCGCGGGTCTGGTGGCTGTCCAGGCGTTTGAATTCTTCAAAAATCACTTGCAGCTTGTCTTGCGGGATACCGGGCCCGCGATCCCAGACCTCCAGGCACAAATGCTGGCCACGACGACGCACGCCCAGCAATATCGGGCCCTTGGCGTAACGGAAGGCGTTGGTCAGGAAGTTTTGCAGGATGCGCCGCAGCAGCTTTATGTCGCTGCTGACCCGCAAGCGGCTGCCACGTACCCGGAACTTGAGGCCTTGCTCTTGTGCCTGGGCGGTAAATTCGGTGCCCAGGGTATTGAACAGGTCGTTGATTGCAAAAGGCTTGATGTCGGGTGTGAATTTGCCGTTTTCCAGTCGGGAAATATCCAGCAAGTCGCTGATCAAGTCCTCGGCTGAGCGCAGCGAGCTGTCCAGGTGTTGGACCAGTTTCTGCGCTTCCGGGCTTAAGTCTTCCTGGTGCGAAAGGGCGGCCGAGAACAGCCGCGCCGCATTCATGGGTTGCATCAGGTCATGGCTGACAGCGGCCAGAAAACGGGTTTTCGATTGGTTGGCAGCCTCGGCAATGCCTTTGGCTTCGGTCAGCGCCTTGTTCAGTTCCGACAGTTCACGGGTTCGCTCGGCGACGCGCTGTTCCAGGCCTTCGTTGGCCTCGGTGAGCGCCTGTTCGGCCTCACGGAACGCGGTAATGTCGGTAAAACTCATGACGAACCCGCCGCCCGGCATGGGGTTGCCGATAAGCTCGATCACCCGGCCATTGGGGAACAGGCGTTCAGAGGTGTGCGCCCGACCTTGGCGCATCCAGTGCAGGCGGCGCGCCACGTGCACTTCTGCCTCACCGGGGCCGCACAGGCCGCGTTCGGCGTTATGGCGAATAATGTCGGCAATCGGGCGGCCAACGCTGATCAGCCCCTCCGGATAGTCGAACAGTTCCAGGTAACGGCGGTTCCAGGCCACAAGCCGCAGGGACTGGTCGACCACGCTGATGCCCTGGGTGATGTTTTCAATTGCGCCCTGGAGTAAGGCACGGTTGAACTGCAACACTTCTGACGCCTCGTCGGCAATGCGTACGACGTCTTCAAGCTGCATTTCTCGGCCTTCAATGGCGGCTTTAACCACCGCACGGGTGGACGACGCCCCAAGTACACCGGCCAGCAGGCGTTCGGTATGGGCGATCCATTCGCCATCGGCGTTCTGGTTGGGGTTGAAGCCTTTGCCTTGACGGTAGGCGAAGCGGATAAAGCTCTGCCGGGCGCGTTCTTCGCCGACAAAGCGGGCCGCCAGTGTCAGCAGGTCGTTGATTTGCACCGAAAGCATGGAGCGGCCGCTGGGGTGGCTGCTGATTTCCTGGCCGATAAAACGTCCGGCCTGCCAGTGCTCTGACACTCGGGTACGCGACAGCACCGAGACCCAGGCAAACAGGGTGAAGTTACCGGCCAGCGACAGCACCACGCCCTGTGTCAGCGGGGTGATCGGCAGGCCCAGCGGGTTGCTGTGCAGCCACGCCAGCCCTGGAAAATGGTTCAAATGCCAGCCCATGCTGTGGGCGATCAGCGGCAGCACCAAGGTGTAAAACCAGATAAACGTACCGGTCGCCAATCCTGCAAAAACGCCCCGGCGGTTGGCTTGTTTCCAGTACAGCGCGCCGAGCATTGCGGGCGCCAGTTGAGTGACTGCCGCGAAGGAAATTTGCCCGATGGTGGCCAGGCTGGCCGTGGAACCCAGCAGGCGGTAACTGACATACGCCAGCAGCAGGATGACCACGATCGACACGCGGCGCACCGAAAGCATCCAGTAACGGAACACTTCAAACGGGCGCTCGGCGTTTTTGTGGCGCAACAACCACGGCAACAGCATGTCGTTGGACACCATGGTCGACAGTGCCACGCTGGCCACAATCACCATGCCGGTGGCGGCCGAGGCGCCGCCAATAAAGGCCAGCAACGCCAACGCCGGGTGAGCCTGGGCCAGTGGCAGACTGATCACGAACGAGTCCGGCAGCACCGAGCTGGGCAGCATCATTTGCCCGGCCAGGGCAATCGGCACCACAAACAGCGCCGCTAATATCAGGTAGGCCGGGAACACCCATTTGGCCAGACGCAGGTCTTGCGGCTCGATGTTCTCAACCACGGTGACGTGGAACTGCCGTGGCAGGCAGATGATCGCCATCATGGCGACGCCGGTTTGCACCACCATCGACGGCCAGTTGATGGTTTCTTTCCAGTACTCTTCAAGACGCGGCGCCAGCATGGCCTGGCTGAACAGGTCGTCGAAACCGTCATACAGGCCGAAGGTGACAAACGCGCCGACCGCTAAAAAGGCGAAGAGCTTGACCAGCGATTCGAAGGCAATGGCCAGCACCATGCCCCGGTGGTGCTCGGTGGAGTCGAGGTTGCGGGTACCGAACACGATGGTGAACAGGGCCAGGACCAGCGACACCAGCAGCGCCGTGTCCTGGGCGCGGGTGCCGGTGGCGTCGGCGCCGGCACCGATCAGCAGGTTGACGCCGAGCACGATGCCCTTGAGCTGAAGGGCGATGTAAGGCAGCACGCCGACGAGGCAGATCAAGGCCACGACAATTGCCAGTGATTGGGATTTGCCATAGCGGGCGGCAATAAAGTCGGCAATCGAGGTGATGTTCTCTTGTTTGCTGATCATCACCATTTTTTGCAGGACCCAGGGTGCGCAGACCAACAGCAGCACCGGCCCCAGATAAATCGGCAAGAACGCCCAGAGTTGTTCGGCGGCCTGGCCCACGGCGCCAAAGAAGGTCCAACTGGTGCAGTACACCGCCAGCGACAAACTGTAGACCCACGCGCGTACCCGCGGCGGCAGCGGTTTGCTGCGCCGGTCACCATAAAAGGCAATGGCGAACATGATGGCCATATAAGCCAGAGCGACGGCGGCAATCAGCCCGCTGGACAACGACATGGAGACTCCTGAAGGTAGATAGACCCGGGCGATCCGGCCCGCAAGTCTAGTCTCGCACGATGTTTAAACCGCGTCAGGCTCGACCATGGTCTGAGCGCGGCCTGGTGTCGCAGGGCGGCTTATTGGCCCAGTGCCAGGTCGATCTGTTCATTGAGTTGTTCGAGCGTTAATGGCGCTTCTGCAAACAAGATGCGAAACACCACCGGGGCGACGATCACGTTCAGCAGGCGGTCAATGTCCGGCAGTTGTTCAACGTGCCCACGGTGACGTTCGAGGATGATCCGCAGCTGAGCGCCGAGGATCTGCACGCAGGTCCCTTTGGTCGGGCTGCTTTGCACGTCGCGCATCATGTTGCGCCCGGGTTCGGAGTTCATTTCATCCAGATACTGCTCGGCCCATGCCTGGATATCCCCGCGCAAACTGCCCGTGGCCAGCGGCTCAGTGTCGGGTCGCATGCGCTCCAGGGCAACGTCGGCGAGCAACACGTTCAAGTCGCCCCAGCGCCGATAAATGGTCGACGGGGTGACCCCGGCGAGGGTGGCCACCATGGGCACGGTGACGTTGGCGCGCTCGTGCTCCTTGAGCAGTTGGCGCACCGCCGAATGGATTGATTCCTGCACGCGGGCACTTCGCCCGCCCGTGCGTACTTCCTTAGGTTGGTTCATGCGTAAAACCTTAACACAAAGAATTTGCTTTAAGCCGCAGGCCGTCGCACACTCCGCAAAAGCAAATTTTTAGCTTTAGCGAGGGTGGTATGTCCAACAGCACTGATATCCCGGCTCCAAACCGTTCCAGCATGGTGTTTCTCGGGCTTACCGTCCTGACCTTTCTGGCGGCTTCGGCGGCGCCCACGCCGCTGTACCGTATCTACCAGGAAACCATGCACTTTTCGGCCGCCACCTTGACCCTGATTTTCGGCGTTTATGCCTTGAGCTTGCTGACGGCGCTGCTGATAGTGGGCTCATTGTCGGATTATTTGGGGCGTAAACCAGTCATTTTTTGCGCGTTGATCCTCGACATGCTGGCGATGGGCTTGTTTCTCAGCGCGGACAGCGTGGCCTGGCTGATTGCCGCGCGCTTGTTGCAAGGCTTTGCCACGGGCATGGCAACCAGTGCGCTGGGCGCTGCAATGCTGGACCACGACCGCCAGCAGGGGCCGCTGATCAATAGTATTTCACCCTTGGTGGGCATGGCCTGCGGGGCATTTGGCACCAGCGTGTTGGTGGAGTTTGCGCCGCAACCGTTGCACCTCGCGTACTGGGTATTGCTCGGTTTGCTGGCCGCCCAGGCCGTGTATGTCTGGCGATTGCCCGAGAGCGTCAGCCCGCAACCCGGCGTACTGGGTTCGTTGCGGCCCAGCTTGCATATCCCGCCGCAAGCACGTGCGGCGATGTGGCAGGTGTTGCCGGTCAACGTTGCCGTGTGGGCGATGGGGGGCTTTTATCTGACGCTGGTGCCGTCACTGATCCGTGCGGCCACGGGCTCAAACTCTTTTCTGGTGGGCGGGGCGATGGTGGCCGTGCTGACCTTGAGTGGCGCCCTGGCTATTTTCAGCATGCGCAATCAATCTGCCACGCGGGTGCTGACGCTGGGCTCCAGTCTGCTGGTGGTGGGCGTCAGCACGATCATGCTGGCCGTTCACAGCGGCAACCTCGGGCTGTTTTTCTTTGGCTCGTTAGTGGCTGGCAGCGGTTTTGGCACTGGCTTTTTAGGCAGCATCCGCAGTGTCGTGCCGTTGGCGCTGCCCCATGAGCGGGCGGGCTTGATGTCGGCTTTTTACATCCTCAGTTATCTGGCGTTCTGCTTGCCGGTATTGCTGGTGGGGAGCCTGACGCGCATTTTTGGTCTGGTCAGAACCGCCGACGGCTTCAGTGTGGTGTTGATTGTGCTGGCGCTGGGGGCACTGTTGAGTGTGTTTTTAAGGCGAGCTGCCAGTACTTGCAAGGCTTGAGTCCGCGCCTTTCGCACATATATAGGTAAAACAGATAACAGTTAGAGAAATTACCCGTTATATAGATATTCGATTCAGTTCTACTCTTGAATCACCTCACAAGAGGAACAGGAGGAGCCCATGAATTGCACAACAACTGCCAAAGCTGACTTTCGGCCACTGAGCCAATTGCAGCACCCACGTGAAATGATTCGCCAGTTCACCCCGAACTGGTTTGCCGCCACCATGGGCACAGGCGTCCTGGCCCTGGCGCTGGCGCAATTGCCGGTGCCGATCCCGGGGCTGCATGCCGTTGCCGAAGGCCTCTGGCTGTTCAACATCGGTTTGTTCATTCTGTTCAGCCTGCTCTACGGCGCACGCTGGGTGCTGTATTTCGATGAAGCGCGGAGGATCTTCGGCCACTCCACCGTGTCGATGTTTTTCGGCACCATCCCCATGGGGCTGGCGACCATCATCAACGGTTTTCTGTTGTTTGGCGTTGCCCGCTGGGGCAGCGATATGGTCCAGGTGGCGCATGTGCTGTGGTGGCTGGATGTGGCCATGTCGCTGGCGTTCGGGGTGATGATCCCTTACATGATGTTTACCCGTCAGGATCACAGCATCGACCAGATGACCGCGGTCTGGCTGTTGCCGGTGGTGGCGGCTGAAGTGGCGGCGGCCAGTGGTGGCTTGCTCGCCCCGCATCTGGCTGACCCGGTGATGCAGTTCCATGTGCTGATCACCAGCTATGTGCTGTGGGCGTTTTCGGTGCCGGTCGCTTTCAGCATTTTGACCATCCTGATGTTGCGTATGGCGCTGCACAAGTTGCCGCACGAAAACATGGCCGCGTCGAGCTGGTTGGCGTTGGGGCCGATTGGTACCGGGGCACTGGGCATGTTGCTGTTGGGGGCTGATTCGCCCGCGATTTTTGCCGCCAATGGTTTTGCCCGCATCGGTGAAATCGCTGAAGGCTTGGGTTTGATCTCGGGTATCGCGCTGTGGGGCTTCGGGCTGTGGTGGATTCTGATGGCGCTGCTGATCACCCTGCGCTACTTCCGTGCCGGTATTCCGTTCAATCTGGGCTGGTGGGGCTTTACCTTCCCGCTGGGTGTTTACTCGCTGGCCACCTTGCGTCTGGGCCATGTGTTGCAGCTGGGTTTTTTCGATGTGGTGGGCTGTGTGCTGGTCGCGATGCTGGTGATGATGTGGTTCATTGTCGGTTCGCGCACCCTTAAAGGTGCCTGGCGCGGTGAGTTGTTTGTGTCGCCGTGCATCGCCGGACTTAAGAAGTAATCCATCTGCCCAGGCTCTGTGCGAAAACGCCGGAATTGACGTTTTTCGTTACAGAACCTGGGTAAGGTTGTGTCTTGAGTGTTAAAAGCACACTCCAATGAGAAAGCCTCCGGCGCAACTTGAGTACATGGATGATGAGTCACCCTTCGCAGTTCAGTTTGCTCGGGAAGCGTCGCTTCCTGCCGTTCTTTGTCACCCAGTCCTTGGGTGCGCTCAATGACAACCTGTTCAAGCAGTCGCTGATTCTCGCCATCCTTTATAAGTTGAGCATCGACGGGGATCGCGGCATCTGGGTCAACCTGTGTGCGCTGCTCTTCATCATCCCATTCTTTTTGTTCTCGGCGCTGGCCGGGCAATTTGGCGAAAAATACCCCAAAGACCAACTGATTCGTCTGATCAAGCTGGGCGAAATAGCAATCATGGTTGTCGGCGCCATCGGTTTTGCGTTCGATCATTTGACCTTGATGCTGGTCGCGCTGTTTGCCATGGGCACCCACTCGGCGCTGTTCGGTCCGGTGAAGTACTCGATCTTGCCGCAGACCCTGCACGACGATGAACTGGTGGGCGGTAACGGCCTGGTTGAAATGGGCACCTTCCTGTCGATTCTGGCGGGCACCATCGGCGCCGGGATCATGCTCTCGTCGCAGCACTACACGGTGATCGTGTCAGGGGTGATTGTCTCGGTGGCCGTGCTCGGGTATCTGGCCAGTCGCGCCATACCGCGAGTTGCCGCCGACACTCCAGAGCTGCGCCTTAACTGGAATATCTTCAGTGAGACCTGGGCAACGCTGCGCCTGGGCTTGAATCAGACGCCTGCCGTGTCGCGTTCAGTGGTCGGCAACTCGTGGTTCTGGTTTGTCGGGGCGATTTATCTCACGCAAATTCCGGCCTACGCCAAAGAGTGGCTGTACGGCGATGAAACCGTGGTGACGCTGATTCTTACTGTGTTTTCGGTGGGCATTGCTGTGGGCTCGATGCTGTGCGAAAAGCTCTCGGGGCGTAAGGTCGAAATCGGCCTGGTACCGTTTGGCTCGTTTGGCTTGACTGTGTTTGGCCTGTTGCTGTGGTGGCATTCGGGGCACATGCCGCAAAACATCCAGGCCAACGACTGGCTCGGCGTGCTGGGCTTTAGCCAGGCCTGGTGGGTGTTGCTGGATATTTTGGGGCTGGGCGTGTTTGGCGGCTTCTATATAGTGCCGCTGTATGCGCTGATCCAGTCGCGCACCGCCGAAAACGAACGCGCCCGGGTCATCGCCGCCAACAACATTCTCAATGCGCTGTTTATGGTGGTGTCGGCCGTCGTCACCATCCTGCTGCTGAGTGTGGCCAAGCTGACGATTCCAGAGCTGTTTCTGGTGGTGTCGTTGCTGAACATCGCGGTGAACACCTACATCTTCAAAATCGTCCCTGAATTCACCATGCGTTTCATGATCTGGCTGCTCAGCCATTCCATGTACCGCGTCAAACACAAAAACCTGGAAGCCATCCCGGATGAAGGGGCGGCCTTGTTGGTGTGCAACCACGTGTCGTTCGTGGATGCGTTGTTGATTGGTGGCGCAGTGCGTCGTCCGATTCGCTTTGTGATGTATTACAAAATCTACAACTTGCCGGTGCTCAACTTTATCTTCCGCACGGCGGGCGCGATTCCGATTGCCGGGCGTGCAGAAGACGAGGCGATCTATGAGCGTGCGTTCAGAAAGATTGCCCAGTATTTGAATGACGGTGAGCTGGTGTGCATCTTCCCGGAAGGCAAGTTGACCAGTGATGGCCAGATCAGCGAGTTCAAGGCGGGGGTTCGGGTGATTTTGGAGCAGACGCCAGTGCCGGTCATTCCGATGGCGTTGCAAGGCCTGTGGGGCAGTTTTTTCAGCCGTGACCCGAACAAGGGCTTTTTCCGCCGCTTGTGGTCGCGGGTCACCCTGGTGGCGGGCGCGCCGATACCGGCCAGCGAAGCCACACAAAAGCTGTTGCGTGAGCGGGTCAGTGAATTGCGCGGTGATGTCGCGTGAGGTGAAGGCTGGGTAGGGCGAGCGAGTCTCGCGATCTTTTGAGGGTCAGAAGATCGCGAGACACGTTCTGGCGTTTAGCTGCTGAGCTTAAGCCCGGCCAGGCCGGCAATGATCAGCGCAACGCTGGCCAGTCGGAACAGCGCCATGGATTCACCAAACAAGATGATCCCGGCGATGACCGTGCCGACCGCGCCCACGCCCGTCCAGATGGCATAAGCGGTGCCCAGTGGCAGTTCTTTCATGGCCAGCCCGAGCAGGCCAAGGCTGACCAGCATGGCTGCAACGGTCAGGGCGGTGGGGATTGGCCGGGTGAAGCCTTCGGTGTATTTGAGGCCGACGGCCCAGCCCACTTCAAACAGACCGGCAAAAAACAGAATAATCCAGGACATGGTTATCTCCATCAATTGATGGGGTCGTCCCCAGATTAATCACTCGATGAGTCGCAGGGTCGTCCCCGCAGTGCGCACTATATTGCACACGATTTTTCTGACGATCAACCCCGAGTTTTCAGTCAGCGGATGGCTGGTTGGCCTTCAAGCGATCGTCTTTTTCACTCATTCGGCGGAAATACGTCGACAGCAGCGCCCCTGAAATGTTGTGCCACACACTGAACAGCGCACTGGGCACGGCTGCCAGCGGCGAAAAGTGCGCGCTGGCCAATGCGGCGCCCAGGCCGGAGTTCTGCATGCCGACTTCCAGGGCGAGGGATTTGCGCTGGGCCAACGGCAGTTTGAACAGGCGGCCGGTAAAGTAGCCGAGCAAGTAGCCAAAGCTGTTATGCAACATGACCACGGCCATGATCAACAGGCCCGACTCGGCGATTTTTGCCTGGCTGGCGGCCACCACGGCGGCAACGATAATCACAATGCTGACCACCGACACCAGCGGCAGCACGTCGACCGCGAAGTGCACACGGGCGCCGAGCAAGCGTTGCACCAGCACGCCCAGCACAATCGGCAGCAGCACCACTTGCAGGATTGACCAGAACAGCTCCATAAACGACACCGGCAACCAGGCCGATGCCAGCAACCAGATCAGCGCCGGGGTCAGTAATGGGGCGAGGAGGGTAGTCACGGCAGCAATCGCCACGGACAGGGCCAGGTCGCCCCGCGCCAGCCAGGTCATGACATTGGAAGACGTCCCGCTTGGGCAGCAACCCACCAGAATCACCCCGACGGCAATCTCGGGCGGCAGGTGGAAAATCTGGCAGAGCAACCACGCCACACCGGGCATGATCACGAAATGAGCAACCACGCCTAGCGCAACGCGCCACGGGTGGCGGGCGACTTCAGCGAAGTCATCGAGTTTAAGGGTCAGGCCCATGCCGAACATCACCACACCCAGAAGCGGCACGATGGCGCCTTTGAGGCCGATAAACCAGCCGGGCTGCAGAAACGCCAGCACGGCAAAAATCAGCACCCAGTAAGCAAAGGTATTACCGACAAAGCGGCTTAAAGCAGCAAGTGCGCGCATGGTGTTCCTTATTATGGTCAGGCTTTTGTGGGAGCGGGCTTGCTCGCGGTGCAAGCCACTCGGTCAATTTGATGTACGAGTCGATCCAATCGTGAGCAAGCCCGCTCCCACGGGCGTCAGGGTTAAATCCCTTGTGGGATTTCTTCGCCGCCCAGCGCTTCAAACAACTGTGGCAAGAACTCGCCAAAGGTCAGCATCATCAGGGTGAAGCTGGCGTCTTGTTGGCCAAGGTCGTCGTCACCGCCGTTCTGTTCGGCTTCGTCTTGCAGCAGGTCTTCAAACTTCAGGCGTTTAACCACCAGTTTGTCGTCCAGCACAAACGACAGCTTGTCTTGCCAGGCCAGCGACAGTTGGGTCACGACTTTGCCAGTGCTCAAGTGCAACTGGATTTCATCGCTGGTCAGGTCCTGACGCTTGCAGCGGATAATCCCGCCGTCTTCGTGGGTGTCGCGCAGTTCGCACTCGTCCAGCACAAAGAAGTTGTCGGCCGCTTTTTGGGTTTTGACCCATTCGGTCATGGTGGCGCTTGGCGCGACTTTTACGCCCAGCGGGCGAACCGGCAGCGAGCCGATCACTTCACGCAGGGTGGACAGCAAGTCTTCGGCGCGTTTAGGGCTGGAGGCGTTGACCAATATCAGGCCCTGTTTTGGCGCGATGGCGGCAAAGGTGGCCGAACGGCGAATAAAGGCACGCGGCAAGAAGGCCTGGATGATTTCATCCTTGAGCTGGTCACGCTCCTTCTTATAGACCTTGCGCATTTGCTCGGCTTCGATCTCTTCGACCTTCTCCTTTAATGCATCACGCACAACGCTGCCTGGCAGGATGCGTTCTTCTTTACGGGCGGCAATCAGCAGGAAGTCCTGGCTGGCGTGAACCAGCGGTGCGTCTTCGCCTTTGCCGAAAGGGGCGACGAAACCGTAGGTGGCTAATTCCTGGCTTGCACACGGGCGGGCCGGTTTGGTGGCCAGTGCCGTTTCCAGCACCTGCGCATCAAAAGGCAGATCTTGGGTCAGGCGATAGATAAGCAGGTTTTTGAACCACATGGGGTGAATCACTCCTTTATACAAAGAGGGCATTATTCGCTTGATAGCCTTAATAGGCCAACCCTGCGCTAAGCCTTTGTCGTGCATAAGAAAATTATTTTAAAAAGTGCTTGCCAGACTATAGATCGCTCCGTAGAATGCGCGCCACACCGTGAGTGAAAGGGTGATTAGCTCAGCTGGGAGAGCATCTGCCTTACAAGCAGAGGGTCGGCGGTTCGATCCCGTCATCACCCACCATTCGCTCACAGTGTTACGCGCAGCGGTAGTTCAGTCGGTTAGAATACCGGCCTGTCACGCCGGGGGTCGCGGGTTCGAGTCCCGTCCGCTGCGCCATTTTTTGTACCACAAGCACCTTGAACGCTTGTGGTTGGGAAGGTCCGCTGAATGCAGGCTTTTCCCGAAAGGCTTCGGTTCTGCAGTTCGCTGTTGAATCAAAGATGCAGGGCGTTGGAAACGGTAGTTTTTAAACAGTTTTGAAAAAAAATTGAATAAAAACAACCACTTACACAAAAAGTGTGAGAGAATGCGCCCCGCAACGAGAGTGAAGTGAAAGGGTGATTAGCTCAGCTGGGAGAGCATCTGCCTTACAAGCAGAGGGTCGGCGGTTCGATCCCGTCATCACCCACCATTCGCTTTCAGTGTTACGCGCAGCGGTAGTTCAGTCGGTTAGAATACCGGCCTGTCACGCCGGGGGTCGCGGGTTCGAGTCCCGTCCGCTGCGCCATATTCGGAACACAAGCCCCTTGAACGCTTGTGATCCACAGAAAGCCCGCCTAGTGCGGGCTTTTTTGTGCGCGTGTGTTTTGTATGTGGCTGTAGGAGCGAGCTTGCCTCGCGATCTTTTAAAACTCAAAAGATCGCGAGACAAGCTCGCTCCTACAGGTTTACTGCACAGGTGCTTTAGAAATCCCAGCGCGTGCT
This sequence comes from Pseudomonas sp. HY2-MNA-CIBAN-0224, assembly GCF_040310285.1. Classification (NCBI taxonomy): domain Bacteria; kingdom Pseudomonadati; phylum Pseudomonadota; class Gammaproteobacteria; order Pseudomonadales; family Pseudomonadaceae; genus Pseudomonas; species Pseudomonas sp. HY2-MNA-CIBAN-0224. The sequence goes on from NZ_JBEOPQ010000032.1 coordinate 40,343, forward strand.
CACCATCACGTTGCGCGGATCACCGTAATACGACGAGTTGTAGAAGCCGATGTTGGTGTAATACGACTTGTCGAACACGTTGTTCAGGTTGACCGTGGCCGAGAGGTTTTTGCTGATCTGATAGCGCGCCATCAGGTCCACCAGCCAGTACGGGTCTTGGGAAAACTTCTCTACGGTGCCGCCCTTGTTCCAGTTGGTCAGCATTTGCCAGCCCGTGCCTTGCCAGCGTACGCCACCGCCCAGGGTGAGTTTGTCCCAATCGCCGGTCAGCTTGTAGCTGGTGTACAGGTTGATCTGGTCTTCGGGCTCCCAGGTAGACACCTTCTTGCCGCCTTTTTCGCGGCTGACCTTGTGCGTGTAGCCCGCTTGCAGTTGCCAGCCGGGCAGCAGTTCGCCCGAGATCTCTGCTTCATAACCTTTGGTCGTGGCCTTGATGCCCTTGTAGGCGTACTCGATGTCCGGGTTGGTCGGGTTCGCGTTGTAGGCGGTGTCGTCTTCCGGACGGTTGTCCTGGTGCACTTCGAAGTAGGCCAGGCTTGAATTCAGGCGCCCGTCGAAGAACTCGCCCTTCAAGCCGATCTCGTAGTTGGTGCCTTCATCGGGCTCAAGCATTTTGTTGTCGCGGTTGCGGTAATACGACTGCGGCAAGAAGATTTCGGTGTAGCTGGCGTAGGCCGAGATGTTTTGATTGATGTCGTAAATCAACCCCGCATACGGCAACACCTTGCCCGTGTCCTTGGCCTGGCTGGTGCCGGTGAGGGTGTAGTCGGCCACGCGGGTGCCGAGCATCAAGGTCAGGTCATCGGTAAGGCTGAAACGGCCGGTGATGTAGGTGCCGGTCTGACGGGTGGTTTCGTCGTTTCGTGAGGTCACGTTGCCCCAGTCCGGCTCATACGCATCGCCTTTCCAGTTGTAGTAGTCGTACATGCTTTTAAACTGAATGGCGCTGGTGTAGTCGTTGCCGGTCCAGTGCGAGCGCGATACCGAACCGCCAACCACCAGTTCATGCTCGCGGCCCAGGAATTCGAACGGGCCGGTGGCGTAAAGGTCGCCGCTGTCGCTGACGTATTCGCCGGTGTATTTGCGCGCCAGCAGCCGTGCTTCGCCGGTTTCTACGTTGGGGAACAGCAAGGCGCCCAGCGGGGCGTTATAGCCGTTGATCTGGTGGTTGTACTGGGCTTTGGCGACCCAGCCGTTATCAAAACTGTGTTCGAGGGTGGCGAACGCGGTGCGCGTGTATTGCTTCCAGCTGCTCCACTTGGCGCCGTTGTTGAACGAGCGCGGCGTGCTGATGCGCTCACCGGCGGAGTTGAATAATGAGGCGCTGCCCGACCAACTGGAGCCTTTTGGATTGTTGTCCTGATAATCGGCGCCGAGGGTGAGCAGGGTATCGGGGTCCAAGTCAATCTCAAGAATCCCGTAATAGACCTCGCTGTCGCGTTTGTAGTGGTCCATGAACGAGTGTTTGTCCTGGTAGGCCGCCACGGCCCGGCCCCGCACATTGCCGCTTTCGGTGAGTGGCCCGCTGACGTCGATTTCCGAGCGGTAGTTGTCCCACGAACCGGCGCCGACATCGATGTGGGCCTTGAACTCGCGGGTGGGCTTTTTACGCACCATGTTGATGGTGCCGCCGGGGCCGCCAGCGCCGGTGAGCAAGCCCGTTGCGCCCTTGAGGATTTCTACGCGGTCGTAAATCGCGGTGTCGGTGAGGGTGTGCCCGGCGGAGTATTGCGGGTCTTGCAGGATCGGGATGCCGTCGTATTGGAAGTTCTTGATCGCAAAGCCGCGCGAGTAATAGCTGGTGCGGTCGCTGTCATAGGTGGCCACGGTGATGCCGGGGGTATGGCGCATCACGTCATCAATCGAGGTGAGACCAAAATCGTCCATTGCCTGGCGCGTGACAACCGAAATCGACTGCGGGGTTTCGCGGGGTGTCAGCACCATGCGCGTAGCCGTGGCGATGCTGCCGGGGGTGTAGGAACCCGAGCCTTCAGTGATGGTGCCCAACTGGTTGGCGCTGACCTGGGTTGCGCCCAATTCCAGCGCGCTACCCGCCGCAGGCAAGGCGTCAAGCATGTAACCGTTAGTGCTTTTGACCACGGTGTAGCCGCTGCCGTGCAGCAGTGTTTCAAAGCCGCTTTGTTCGTTGTAGACCCCATGCAGACCGGGTGTGGTCAGCCCTTCAAGGTTGTGCGATTGAAAAATGATCGCCACGCCCGCCTGTTGCGCGAAGCGATTCAAGGCGCTGCTCAGCGGCCCGGCAGGAATATCGTAAGTCTGCACGGCCGTTTGCGCCTGAGCGATCGAGGTGCTCAACACACCAGCCGCCGACGCCACAATCAAATGAATGGCCAGTGTCAGTGGCTTGCAGGCCTGAGGGCGAAAACGCCCGCGACTAAGGGAGGAGGTCAGCATGGAGAACGCAATCCTTTATGGGTCTGTATACCTTCCTTGACGGCTGACACTAAAAAAGCGGAACGAATGCGAATTATTATTTTTTAGGCGGCGGCAACTGGCTGATCACAATCAGCCACGGGGTATAGGTTTTGATGCTCAACGGCAGGGTGTCGGCGATCAATTGCAGCGCCCGGTCGGTGTCATCCAGCGGCAGCACGGCCGTCACGCGCAAGTCGGCCAAGGCGTTGCGATCAAACTGCAGATGGCCGCGGCGATGGCGCGCTATCTCATCCAGCACCTGATCCAGCGGCTGGTTTTCGACCACCAATTGATGGCGGCGCCAGGCTTCATTGATGCTGGCGGGGTCTACCGTGCCAGACAGTTTTACCGCGTCGCGGCTGATCAACGCCTTTGAGCCGGCGCCCACTTCCAGGGTTTGTTGCTCGTTGGCACTTTGCGCCGCCACCCGCGACTGCAGCATGCTCAGCACGGTGGTGTCTGCCAGATGATTGACCACAAAACGGGTGCCCAGGGCGCGCATGGTGCCCTGCGCGGTCTGCACGATAAAGGGCCGTGAACGGTCATGCGCCACCTCGACCAGAATTTCACCCTGGAGCAATTCGATCCGTCGCTCTGTGCTATTGAAGTGCACGTTGACGGCGCTGGCACCGCTGAGGGTGAGGGTGGAGTCGTCCGCCAGGTGCAGCGTCTTCCAGTCGTTGGGCCCGGTGCTGATATCGGCCAGCCAGCGTTCGGGGTACTGGCTTTTTAACGTCAGGGTCACGGGCAAGGCCAGGCATGCAGCAATCAGCACAACACGCAGTATGTGCTTGCGCGGGGCCGTGGGTTTACGCCCGGTAAAGGCTGCATTCAGCGCGGCCTTTGCCGGGGTCGCCTGTTCGCGCAGCGATTGCAGGCGGCTGATGGCGTCTTGCATGCGCTGGGCGGCGGCGGCATGTTGCGGGCTCTGCTGTTTCCAGCATTCGAACTCGGCTCGCGCCGCGTCGCTGAAGCCTTCTTCGTGCAGGCGCAGCATCCACTCGGCCGCTTGCTCATCAATGATCTGGCGGGGCGCTGGCATCAGGTGTCCAGGCTGTGGCTGCAGTGCAGCAAGGCTTGAATCAGGTATTTGCGCACAGTGCGGTCGGATAACCCCAGCTGGCGGGCGATCTCGCTTTGGGTCAGGCCGTCGAGGTAATACAGGACAAACGCCTGGCGGACGTTGTCGTGCAGACCTTCGAGCATAAAGGCGATGTGTTCAAGGGCTTCAAGGGTGCTGAGGATGTGTTCGGGAGACTGAAAGCCTTCCAGTGCCTCGGCGGTCAGGGCCAGCTCTTGCAGGTAAGCGTTTTCGATGTGTTTGCGGCGCACTTGATCGATGATCAGCCGACGGGCGGTGGTGCTCAGAAACGCTCGCGGCTCGCGCAGGGAGGCCACCGACTCACGGGCATTGAGAATTCGGGCGAAGGTGTCCTGAGCCAGATCGGCAGCATTGTGCGCACAGCCGAGTTTTCGGCGCAGCCAGCCAAACAGCCAGCCGTGATGTTCGCAGTACAGGTTTGAAATCGCGGCCTGGAACGGAGGTTCACCCGAAGACATAGAATATTACTCAAACGTTATTGAGAATTATTGCTAATTCTGAACGTAAGTTCGGGGTAAACGCAAGCGGGCGAAAAAGTGCAACTCAATCACTGTAGCCGCTGACGAGGTACGAGGCTGCGATGCGGGCCGCAGGACCGCCGTTTGGGGCGCTTCGCGACCCATCGCAGCCTCATTCTTCGGCAGCGACTACAGGTGGGGTGTTTAGTGCTTGGCGATCAGGTTGCCGGCGTGCAGACCGCATTCCTTTTGCGTCGCTTCTTCCCACCACCAGCGGCCTTCGCGTTCGTGCTGGTTTGGCAGGACCGGGCGGGTGCAAGGCTCGCAGCCAATGCTGATGTAGCCGCGCTCATGCAGGCTGTTGTACGGCAGCTCAAGCATGCGGATGTAACCCCAGACTTCCTCGCTGGTCATTTGCGCCAGCGGGTTGAATTTGTACAGCGGGCGCTCTGGCGTCGAGAATGCACCGTCGATTTCCAGTGCCGCGACCTGGCTGCGGGTGCCAGGGCTTTGGTCACGGCGCTGGCCGGTCGCCCAGGCTTTGACAGTCGACAGTTTGCGGCGCAGGGGTTCGATTTTGCGCACGCCGCAGCACTCGCCGTGGCCGTCTTTGTAAAAGCTGAACAAGCCTTTTTCTTTGACGAACGGTTCCAGCTTGGTCTGGTCCGGCGAGATCAGTTCGATCTGGATCTTGTAGTGATCGCGCACTTGTTCAATAAAGCGATAGGTCTCGGGGTGCAGGCGCCCGGTGTCGAGGCTGAACACTTTGACGTTCTTGTTGAGCTTCCAGGCCATGTCCACCAGCACCACGTCTTCGGCGCCGCTGAACGAGATCCAGAGTTCGTCGCCAAAATGTTCAAAGGCGAGTTTGAGAATGTCCTGCGGGGACTTGCTGGCGTATGTCGCGGCTGTTTGCGCAACGTCGAACGGATGGCTCATCAGGCGGTTTCCTACGGTGAATGGCGCTGGGCGCTCTCTAGTGGGGCGGATGGTAGCAAAAACCGCGCGCTACAGGGTTTGCAGCGTGTCGAGCAGCACCTTCACCTTGGTGATCGATTCTTGATATTCATCGTGCCAGTCAGAGTCGGCAACGATCCCGCCGCCGCCCCAGCAATTCACCCGGCCGTCTTTGACCAGCAGGCTGCGAATGGCGATTGAACTGTCCATTTCCCCGCGCACATCCAGGTACAGCAGCGAGCCGCAGTAAATACTGCGCCGCGTGGGTTCCAGCTCATCAATGATCTGCATGGCACGGATTTTAGGCGCGCCGGTAATTGAGCCGCCGGGGAAGCTGTCACCGATCAGGTCCAGCGCGTCTTTGCCCGGCGCCAATTCACCGACAACGCTGCTCACCAGATGGTGAACGTTGGGGTAGCTTTCGAGGGCGATCAATTGTGGCACGCTCACCGAGCCGGTGCGGCAGGTACGGCCCAGGTCATTGCGCAACAAGTCGACGATCATCAGGTTTTCCGCCCGGTCCTTGGTGCTGGCCAGCAGCTCGGCGGCGTTGGCGGCATCTTCTGCCGGATTTTGACCCCGAGGGCGCGTGCCTTTGATCGGCCGGGTTTCGACCTGATTCTGGCTGACATGCACAAAGCGCTCGGGCGACAGGCTGAGGATGGCAGTGTCTTCGGGCAGGCTGACAAAGCCAGAAAACGGCGTCGGGCATGCTTCACGCAAGGCGCAATAGGCGGCCCACGGGTCGCCCTCGCAGGGGGCGCTGAAACGCTGGGTGTAATTGACCTGATAGCAGTCGCCTGCCTGAATGTAGTGCTGGATTTTTTGCAGGGCGTGTTGGTAAAACTCAGCGCTGATGTCGGGCTGCATGGGGTGTTTGAGCGAGAACGTGCCAGGCTCGCTCTGCGCGGGCTGAGCGAACAGCTCAATCAAGCGCTCGCGCTCGGCCACCGACAGGCTGGGGTGAAACACCAGTTGGCTGATCGCCGCCTGGTGGTCGCTGACCAGCGCCCAGGCATACAGCCCGAGCCGCGCATCGGGTAAATGCAGGTCGTTGAGCGACTGGGCGGGCAAGTGTTCAAGCTGGCGGCCGAAGTCATAGCTCAGGTAGCCGATGAGCCCGCCGACAAAAGGCAGCTCATAGGGCGCTGGCAGTTCAGCGTCGCCCAGTTGTTTTAGCGCATCACGCAGACGTTGCAGAAACCCGCGCCCTGATTCATCCACCCGCACGCTCAACTCATCGACTGGCCAGGCGCTCAGCAGGTCATAGCGCCCGCGCTCTGCGACGGGGCGGCCGCTGTCCAGCAAGACAGCGCCAGGGGCATGGCGAATCGCCGCAAAATAAACGGCAGGGTTGGGGTGGTAGGGCAGGGGGTGTACAGAACAGGTCAACATGCGACGCCAATCAGCCAACGGAGCGGGGTGCTGATTGTAGTCTCGTGTAGGACGTCAAGGCTATGTCGGAACCGTGGGAGCGGGCTTGCTCGCGATGGAATCACCGCAGTGACTCAGACAAACCGGGTTGTCTGAATCGCGAGCAAGCCCGCTCCCACAACAATGTTGCGATCGGATCATTCTTTATTGCTGGTGAATATGCCCGAACAGCTCTTGGGTAAAGCGCACGCGCTCTTCGGGCGTTTCTTGAATGCCTTTTTCTGCCAGTTCGGCAAGGTGGGCTTCCACGGCGTGGGTGCGCAGGGTCAGGCCGCAGTTGTTGGCGATCTGGATGTTCAGGCCCGGGCGGGCATTGAGTTCCAGAATCAACGGGCCTTTGTCCTGGTCCAGCACCATGTCGACCCCGATATAGCCCAGGCCGCATAGCTCATAGCAACCGGCGGCCAGCTTCATAAAGCCGTCCCAGTTGGGCAGTTGCACGCCGTCCACCGCATTGGTGGTGTCCGGGTGTTTGCTGATGATGCTGTTCAGCCAGGTGCCGCGCAGGGTCAGGCCGGTTGCCAGGTCAACACCTACACCGATGGCACCCTGGTGCAGGTTGGCCTTGCCGCCCGATTGGCGGGTCGGCAAGCGCAGCATGGCCATTACCGGGTAGCCCATCAGCACAATGATGCGAATGTCCGGCACGCCTTCGTAGCTGATGCTTTTGAAGATCTGGTCAGGCGTGACACGGTACTCGATCAGTGCCCGGTCACGGTGCCCGCCCAGCGAATACAGGCCGGTGAGGATGCTGGAAATCTGATGTTCGATTTCTTCGTGGCTGATGATCTTGCCCGACACGGTGCGAAAGCGGTCTTCGAAGCGGTCAGCAATCACCAGGATGCCATCGCCGCCCGCGCCTTGCGCGGGCTTGATCACGAAGTCCGAGCGGCCACCGATGATGTCATCGAGTTTCTCGATTTCTTTCTCGGTGGAGATCACCCCGTACAACTCCGGCACATCAATGCCGGCGGCAATGGCGCGCTCTTTGGTGATGATCTTGTCATCCACAATCGGGTACAGGCTGCGTTTGTTGTACTTGAGTACGTAGTCCGCATTGCGCCGATTGATGCCCATGATGCCCTTGGCTTCCAGGGCCTTCCAGGTCTTCCAGAAGCCAAACATCAGGAGTCAGCCTTCAAGAACGCTTTGAAACGCACCAGTTCGGTCAGGCGGTAGCCGCGATAGCGACCCATGGCCAGCATGAAGGCCACCAGAATCAGCAGCACGGCCGGGAAGGTGAACACGAAGTACACCAGCTCAGGCACGCTCATCACCAGGTAGGCCAGGGTGGCAGCGAACAGGGTGCCGATGGCGACTTTCATGGCATGGCCGCCGCCACGCTCTTCCCAGGTGATCGACAGGCGCTCGATGGTCATGGTCAGAATCACCATCGGGAACAGTGCCACCGACAGCCCGCGTTCAAGGCCCAGTTTGTGGCTGAACAGGCTGATGGCTGCGATCAAGATTACTACGAACGTCAGCACCACCGACAACCTGGGGAGCATTTGCAGCTTCAGGTGTTCCAGATAGGAACGCAGCATTAACCCGAGCGCCGTTATCACCGTAAACAGGATGATGCCGAACTCCAGTTGGGTTTCGCGGAACGCCAGGGCGATCAGTACCGGGGTAAAGGTGCCAAGGGTTTGCAGGCCGATCAGGTTGCGCAAGACCAGAATCACCAGTACGCCAATCGGGATCATCACCATGATCATGAAGGTCTGCTGGGTCTGCAGCGGCAAGCCGTACAGCGAGTACTCCAGGAAGTTGGCGTCGGTGTTCTCGTCGGTCAGCTTGGCCAGGCGAATGGCGTTCATTTCGCTGTTGTTGAGGCTGAACGTCACGTTGGCTTTTTTACCGCCATCCATCGTCACCAGCGGCTCGTCACCGATCCACCACAGCAGGCGGTCAGACGGCAGGCCTTGCTCGCCCGATTCCGGGTTGAAGTACAGCCAGTCGTTGCCGTTGAAGCTGCGCAGCCACAGCTCCGGGTTTTGCGGTTGATCGGCGACCAGGCGGATGGTGTGCACGCGCTCCATCGGGACGTGGGCAATCGACAGCAGCAACTCAATGATCTGGGCTTTGTGCGGGGTCGACGGGTCGCCCGCCAGCAGCAATTTGACGTTGTCATCATTGAGGTTGTTCACCCGCTTGATGGTTTCGCTGATAAAGGTTTCGACGTCGGCAGAGTGCTGGCGAATCGGCGCGAGCAGGGCTTCGGCGGCGATTTTTTCGGGGCCGTCGACGGCTATGCTGTCGCGGAACACCGGGCCTTTGACCTTGGTTTTGTCGCCCGAATAACGCTTGGTCAGGACCAGGCGGTAGTAAAGGGTTTGCTTGCCGCTGACCCGGCGTGCCGACCAGGTGACCTTGCGGTTGCCGTCGACGCGGTTGACGCTCACCCCGTAGTTGTTCGAGATAAAGCTCTCATTGAGGCTGACGTAGTCGCGGTTAAGCGGCGGGACGAACATCTGGATTTTGACCGGGTCTTTGGCGTTGGCCACGAACTCGACCTTGGCGTCGATGTTCCACAGGTCGTCGGTCGCGTCTTCGGTCACAGGGATGCCGATGACGAAAATCTGGTAGGCGGTAATTGAAATGCCCAACACCAACAGAATGGTGATCAAGATTTTCAGGTGAAGGGTAAGAGCGCGCATTTCAATTACTCTGCGATTTGAGCGTTAGCGACGCAGGCAGGTTTGCCAGCAGCGTATTTAAGACTGGGGTCGACCAGCGCATCAAAGCGTTTAAGCGCTTCGGAGCCAATCAACAGCGGGTATTGGAACGCACTTCGGTCGGTCAAGTTCACTTCGATGGTGCGTAAAGCCTTGCCCATACAAATTTCCAGGCTGATGACCGGGCGCGAGGTGTAGTTCTTGTCGGCCTGCGGGTCGTAGTCACCCGAGCGGCGTTTGATCTTGCTCACACGGGCCAGCGGGCGTTCGATGGGGTGGCTGTGGGCGTCGTCGATGGCCAGGTAAAAGCGCACCCAGCTTTCACCGTCACGTTTAAAACGTTTGATGTCGCGGGCGCTCAGCGAGGCGGTTTTGGCGCCGGTGTCGAGTTTGGCTGCAACCAGCAGGTCTATGCCTGCCAGTTCGGCGTATTCATTCAGGCCGTACACGGTTTTTTCGCCGCCAAGGCTCAGGCCCGGCAGGGACAGCAGACATAGAAAGGTGAAGAGGGTGATGAATTTCATAAATTGAGGCGTGATCTCTTGCAATCTTCAGTTCAAGGCGACTGGCAACGATGCAAGTTTCCTCGTGCGGCTGCCCGATGGATGGGGGCAGGGCGGATGCGGCGGGCATTCTAACATGATGGTTTTATGGCGCCAGCGTTCGCGCCGTCTGCGCGGGCGGTAAGTGATGTCGATTCCACCAAGGTCTTATTCGACGATTGTCGACAATCCACATTTATCCTTTGACTGATAGCGCTTAAATGGCTAGTTTTGGCGCTATTGATTTCAAAGGTGTCGACAATATGCAGCAAACACTGGAGCCGTCCCCGGTTGCCCAGGATGACTCGGAAACCTTGTCCGAGAACGTCTTTCGACGCATTCAGGCGGCCATTGTCAAAGGCGAAATCGCCCCGGGCAGCAAGATCTCCGAGCCTGAACTGGCGCGCACCTACGGCATCAGCCGCGGCCCCCTGCGTGAGGCGATTCATCGGCTTGAAGGCCAGCGTTTGCTGGTGCGCGTCCCGCATGTTGGCGCCCGCGTGGTCTCGTTGAGCCATGCCGAGCTGATCGAACTCTACGAAATCCGCGAGTCCCTTGAAGGCATGGCCTGCCGTCTGGCAGCCGAGCGCATGAGCGATGAAGACATCGCCGAGTTGCGCCAGGTGCTCGAAACCCATGAGCGCGATGAGGCGTTTCAGGCGGGTGTCGGGTACTACCAGCAAGAAGGCGACTTTGATTTTCATTACAAGATTATTCAAGGCAGCGGCAATCGCACGCTGACCCAGATGCTCTGCGGTGAGTTGTATCAACTGGTGCGCATGTACCGCATCCAGTTTTCTGCCACCCCCAATCGCCCGCACCAGGCGTTTGCCGAGCACCACCGGATTCTCGATGCCATTGCCGATCGCGACGGCGAACTGGCCGAGTTGTTGATGCGCCGCCACATCGGCGCTTCCAAACGCAATATCGCGCGTCACTACCAAGACAGCGCCCAGCAGACAGCCACTCCACGAGGTGAGTCATGAGCAATAAAAACAGTCCAGGCCAGCGTTTCCGTGATGCAGTCGCCAGCGAACACCCGTTGCAAGTCGTCGGTGCGATCAACGCCAACCACGCACTGCTGGCCAAGCGTGCCGGTTTCAAGGCGATTTACCTGTCGGGTGGCGGTGTCGCTGCGGGTTCGCTGGGCGTGCCGGACCTGGGCATTACCGGCCTGGACGACGTGCTGACCGACGTGCGCCGTATCACTGACGTGTGCGACCTGCCGCTGCTGGTAGACGTGGACACGGGCTTTGGTTCGTCGTTCTTCAACGTTTCGCGCACGGTCAAGTCGATGATCAAATTTGGCGCTGCGGCCATTCACATCGAAGACCAGGTCGGCGCCAAGCGCTGTGGCCATCGTCCGAACAAAGAGATCGTTTCGCAGCAAGAAATGATCGACCGTATTAAAGCCGCGGTGGATGCGCGCACCGATGACAGTTTCGTGATCATGGCGCGCACAGATGCGCTGGCGGTCGAAGGCCTGGAGTCGGCGCTTGAGCGTGCGGCGGCGTGTGTTGAAGCCGGTGCCGACATGGTGTTCCCGGAAGCCATCACCGAGCTTGAGATGTACAAACTGTTTGCCGACCGGGTCAAGGCGCCGATTCTGGCCAACATCACCGAGTTCGGCGCAACGCCGCTGTACACGACCGAACAATTGGCCAGCGTTGATGTCTCGCTGGTGTTGTACCCGCTGTCGGCGTTCCGGGCGATGAACAAGGCAGCAGAGAACGTCTACGGCGCCATCCGCCGCGACGGCACCCAGCAAAACGTGATCAACACCATGCAAACCCGCATGGAGCTGTACGACGCCATCAACTACCACGAATTTGAGCAGAAGCTCGACGCGCTGTTTGCAGCGAAGAAATAACCCAGAGATATGTACAAAGACTTGCCGAATCCCTAACAAATTCAAGATTGGAGAGCGCAATGGCCGAAGCAAAAGTATTGAGTGGTGCCGGATTACGTGGCCAGGTGGCCGGGCAAACAGCCCTGTCGACGGTCGGTCAGGAAGGCGCCGGCCTCACTTATCGGGGTTATGACGTGCGTGAACTGGCAGCCGATGCCCAGTTCGAAGAAGTGGCTTACCTGCTGCTGTACGGCGAACTGCCGACTAAAACCCAGCTGGCTGACTACACCGCCAAGCTGAAAACCCTGCGCGACTTGCCGCAAGCGCTGAAAGAAGTGCTGGAACGCATCCCCGCAGACGCCCATCCGATGGACGTGATGCGCACCGGTTGCTCGTTTCTGGGCAATCTGGAGCCGGAGAAAGACTTCTCCGAGCAGTTGGACAAGACCAACCGCCTGCTGGCCGCCTTCCCGGCGATCATGTGCTACTGGTACCGCTTCAGCCACGACGCCAAGCGCATCGAGTGCGTGAGCGATGAAGCGTCGATTGGCGGTCACTTCCTGCACCTGCTGCACGGCAAAAAGCCGAGCGAGTTGCACGTCAAAGTGATGAACGTGTCGCTGATCCTCTATGCCGAACACGAGTTCAACGCCTCAACCTTCACCGCCCGTGTCTGTGCATCGACGCTGTCCGATCTGTATTCGTGCATCACTGCGGCCATCGGCTCGCTGCGCGGCCCGCTGCACGGTGGCGCCAACGAAGCGGCCATGGAAATGATCGAGCGCTTTGCCTCGGCTGAAGGCGCGGTCGAGGGCACTCTCGGCATGCTGGCGCGCAAAGACAAGATCATGGGCTTTGGCCACGCGATCTACAAAGACAGCGACCCGCGTAACGAGGTGATTAAGGGCTGGTCGAAAAAGCTGGCTGAAGAAGTGGGCGATACCGTGCTGTTCCCGGTGTCCGAAGCCATCGACAAAACCATGTGGGAGCAAAAGAAACTGTTCCCCAACGCCGACTTCTACCATGCCTCGGCGTACCACTTCATGGGCATCCCGACCAAGCTGTTCACTCCGATCTTTGTCTGCTCGCGCCTGACCGGCTGGGCTGCACACGTGTTCGAACAGCGCGCCAACAACCGCATCATCCGTCCAAGCGCCGAGTACATCGGCGTTGAACAGCGCAAGTTCGTGCCAATCGAGCGTCGCTGAATGAGGGAGCTGATGGCCGCTGTTGACTAAATGTGGGAGCGGGCTTGCTCGCGATTCGGCTACCTCGGTCTTTCAGCAAGACCGTGTCGATGCTTTCGCGGGCAAGCCCGCTCCCACATGAGCGCTGCGCCGTCACTCTTTTTTGTCATTACCGTGATCGAGTCCCGCACCATGAATACTGAATTTCGTAAAACGCTGCCGGGCACCCGGCTGGATTACTTCGACACCCGTGCGGCGGTCGATGCGATCACCCCCGGTGCCTACGACACACTGCCTTATACCGCGCGCGTGCTGGCCGAAAACCTGGTGCGGCGTTGCGATCCGGCCACCTTGAATGCTTCCCTGAGCCAGTTGATTGAGCGCAAGCGCGACCTCGATTTCCCATGGTTCCCGGCGCGTGTGGTGTGCCATGACATTCTTGGTCAAACCGCTCTGGTTGACCTCGCCGGCCTGCGTGATGCCATCTCCCAACAAGGCGGCGACCCGGCGCAAGTCAACCCGGTGGTGCCGACCCAACTGATTGTCGACCACTCGCTGGCCGTGGAATGTGGCGGTTACGACCCCGAGGCGTTTGAAAAGAACCGCGCCATCGAAGACCGCCGCAACGAAGACCGTTTCCACTTTATCGAGTGGACCAAAAAAGCCTTTAAAAATGTCGACGTGATCCCGCCGGGCAACGGCATCATGCACCAGATCAACCTGGAGAAAATGTCTCCGGTGATTCAGGTGCGTGACGGCGTAGCCTTCCCTGACACCTGCGTGGGCACCGACAGCCACACCCCGCACGTCGACTCGCTGGGCGTGATCGCCATCGGCGTCGGCGGCCTCGAAGCTGAAAGCGTCATGCTCGGTCGAGCCTCGTGGATGCGCCTGCCAGAAATCGTCGGCGTGGAGCTGACCGGCAAGCTGCAACCGGGCATCACCGCCACCGACATGGTGCTGGCGCTGACCGAGTTCCTGCGTAAGCAAAAAGTGGTCGGCGCCTGGCTGGAGTTCTATGGCGAAGGCGCTGCGGCGCTGACCCTGGGCGACCGCGCGACCATTTCCAATATGGCCCCGGAATACGGCGCCACGGCGGCGATGTTCTACATCGACCAACAAACCATCGATTACCTCAAGCTGACTGGCCGCGAAGACCAGCAAGTACAGTTGGTGGAGCACTATGCCAAGGTCAACGGCTTGTGGGCCGACAGCCTCAAGGGCGCGCAGTACGAGCGCAACCTGAGCTTTGACCTGTCGTCGGTGGTGCGTAACATGGCCGGCCCAAGCAACCCGCATGCGCGGGTGGCCACCAGCGATCTGGCGAGCAAAGGCATCGCCGGACAGTGGGACGAAGTGCCGGGGCAAATGCCCGATGGCGCGGTGATCATCGCTGCGATCACCAGTTGCACCAACACCAGCAACCCGCGCAACGTGATTGCCGCCGGTTTGCTGGCCCGCAACGCCAACAAATTGGGGCTGACCCGCAAACCGTGGGTCAAGTCGTCGCTGGCGCCGGGCTCGAAAACCGTGGCGCTGTACCTGAATGAAGCGGGCCTGACGGACGAGCTGGAGCAATTGGGCTTTGGCGTTGTGGCGTTTGCCTGCACCACCTGCAACGGCATGTCCGGGGCGCTGGACCCGGTGATTCAGCAAGAAATCATCGACCGTGATCTCTATGCCACAGCCGTGCTGTCGGGGAACCGCAACTTTGACGGGCGCATTCACCCGTACGCCAAGCAGGCGTTCCTGGCCTCGCCGCCGCTGGTAGTGGCTTATGCGATTGCCGGGACCATTCGTTTTGACATCGAAAAAGACGTGTTGGGTCTGGACGCCCAGGGCAACGAAATCCGCCTGAAAGACATCTGGCCGACTGACGAAGAAATCGACGCCGTGGTCAAGGCCTCGGTGAAACCGGAGCAGTTCCGCCAGGTGTACATTCCGATGTTCGCCATCCACGAAGACACCGGCCCGAAAGTCGAGCCGCTGTACGACTGGCGCCCGCAAAGCACCTATATCCGCCGCCCGCCGTACTGGGAAGGGGCGCTGGCCGGTGCGCGGCCGCTCAAGGGCATGCGCCCGTTGGCCGTGCTGCCGGACAACATCACCACCGACCACTTGTCGCCGTCCAACGCCATCATGCTCGACAGCGCCGCCGGTGAATATCTGGCGAAAATGGGCTTGCCGGAAGTCGACTTCAACTCCTATGCCACCCACCGTGGCGACCACCTGACCGCTCAACGCGCGACCTTTGCCAACCCGAAACTGTTCAACGAAATGGTGATCGAGGACGGCAAGGTCAAGCAGGGTTCATTGACCCGCCTCGAGCCGGAAGGCCAGGTGATGCGCATGTGGGAAGCGATTGAAACCTACATGGATCGCAAGCAGCCGCTGATCATTATTGCCGGCGCCGACTATGGCCAGGGTTCGTCCCGTGACTGGGCAGCCAAGGGCGTACGCCTGGCGGGTGTGGAGGCGATTGCCGCCGAAGGGTTTGAGCGCATTCACCGCACCAACCTGGTGGGCATGGGCGTGTTGCCGCTGGAGTTTATGCCGGGCACCAACCGCAAAACCTTGCACATCGACGGCAGTGAAACCTACGACGTGATTGGCGAGCGCACCCCGCGTGCCACGTTGACGCTGGTGATTACTCGTAAAAATGGTGAGCGTGTCGAGGTGCCGGTGACCTGCCGCCTGGATACGGCTGAAGAAGTGTCGATCTACGAAGCGGGCGGCGTGTTGCAGCGCTTTGCCCAGGACTTCCTGGAGTCGGCAACCGCTTAACCACTTCCTGTAGGAGCGAGCTTGCCTCGCGATCTTTTGATCTTTTAAAAAGATCGCGAGGCAAGCTC
>NZ_JBEOPQ010000033.1:0-55515 GCF_040310285.1 Pseudomonas sp. HY2-MNA-CIBAN-0224
GACAATGCCGCGATGGAAAGTTTCTTTGGTACGCTGAAATCCGAGTTTTTCTACTTGAAGCGATTTGAAAGCGTTGAAGCGCTGAAGACGGGGCTGGATGAATACATCCATTATTACAACCATGACCGCATCAAACTAACGCTCAACAGCCTAAGCCCTGTGGGATACAGGACTCAGGCTGCACAGGGCGCTAGTTAATCTGTCCAACTTTTGGGGGGCAGTTCAATCTGTAGGAGCGAGCTTGCCTCGCGATCTTTTAAAAGATCAAAAGATCGCGAGGCAATCGAGCGTCGACCGGCTGCTCCTACAGGCCTTTTGATCTAAAGACCAAAAAAAAGCACCTCGAAAGGTGCTTTTTTTGTGCGCGGCGTTCGCTTAGCGTTTCAGCGAGGCCGGCAGGTGTGGCTGAATTGCAGTCAGCACAGCTTTGAAGCACTTGGTGTTGCCGGCAACGATGTGGCCTTTTTCAAGGAAGTCGTGGCTACCGGTGAAATCGCTGACGAGGCCGCCAGCTTCCTGGATCAGCAGTGCGCCTGCTGCCATGTCCCACTCGGACAGGCCCGACTCCCAGAATGCGTCAAAACGACCGGCGGCCACGTAGGCCAGGTCCAGGCTGGCAGCGCCTGCGCGGCGGATGCCTGCAGTTTGGCCGACCAGGCTGCGGAACATGCCCAGGTAGTTATCCAGGTTGTCCATTTGGTTGTCGCGGAACGGGAAGCCGGTACCCAGCAGGGCGCCTTCAAGGCTGGTGCGACCGCTGACGCGCAGACGGCGACCGTTCAGTTGGGCGCCACGGCCACGGCTGGCAGTGAATTCTTCTTGGCGAACCGGGTCGAGAACAACGGCGTGCTCCAGGCGGCCACGGTATTTACAGGCGATGCTGACAGCGAAGTGAGGTACGCCGCGCAGGAAGTTGGTGGTGCCATCCAGTGGGTCGATGATCCAGAGGTAGTCTGCACCTTCGCCGCTGCCTGCGTGCAGGCCGGTTTCTTCACCGAGAATGCCGTGCGTCGGGTAGGCCTTACGCAAGGCGTCGATAATTTTCTGTTCAGCAGCACGATCGACTTCAGAGACGTAATCCTTGGCGTCTTTTTCGTCAACCTTGATGGTATCCAGGCGCTCGATGGAGCGGAAAATCAATTCACTGGCGCTGCGGGCGGCGCGCAGCGCGATATTCAGCATGGGCTGCATGGACGTTTCACCTAGGTCGTTAAAGAAAGCCGGACATTCTAACAGAAAATTTTGGCAGATGAAGGTTTGCGTTTGCTTACGTAGCTTAAGGTGATGGGCTTAGGTAAGATTTGCTCCCTTTTACCGGTCTGTGAGCGCTCCCATTGCTGTCTAATATTCGTGTCGTTCTGGTCAATACCAGCCATCCCGGCAACATCGGCGGTGCTGCGCGAGCCATGAAAAACATGGGGTTGTCGCGTTTGGTGCTGGTCGAGCCAAGGGTCTTTCCGCACCACGAGGCCGATGCTCGGGCGTCCGGCGCGGGCGATATTCTTGAAAATGCGCAAGTCGTCGCCTCATTGGAAGACGCGCTGGTAGGCTGCAATCTGGTGCTGGGTACCAGTGCCCGTGACCGCCGTATCCCTTGGCCGCTGCTGGACCCGCGCGAATGTGGGCAAAAAGTCGTCGAAGAGGCAGGGCGGGGCGCTGAAATCGCGTTGGTGTTCGGTCGTGAAGACTCCGGCCTGACCAACGAAGAGCTGCAGCGCTGTCATTATCACGTGCACATCCCGTCCGACCCTGAGTTCAGTTCCCTGAACCTGGGCGCAGCCGTGCAGGTGTTGAGCTACGAGATCCGCATGGCCTGGCTGGCCGCGCAAGGTCAGTCGAGCAAGATTGAAAAAGAAGAAGTCGCCTCCACTAAAAGCACTGAGCTGGCGACCATGGATGAGCTGGAGCGCTTTTACGAGCATCTGGAGCAGACATTGGTGGCTATCGAATTCCTCGATCCGGAAAAACCGCGTCATCTGATGGCGCGCCTGCGCAGGCTGTACGGTCGCAGCTCGGTCAGTCGTGCGGAAATGAACATTTTGCGTGGCATTCTCACCGAAACCCAAAAAGCGGCCCGTGGCGAGCTGCTAAAGCGCAAGGATTAATGATGTTCGAGCGTCTGCGTGAAGATATTCAAAGCGTTTTCCATCGTGACCCGGCGGCGCGCAATGCTTTCGAAGTGTTGACGTGCTACCCGGGCATGCATGCGATCTGGATCCATCGCCTCTCAGGCATGCTCTGGGGTGCCGGCTGGAAGTGGCTTGCGCGCCTGGTGTCGAACTTTGGCCGCTGGCTGACCGGGATTGAAATTCATCCGGGGGCCAAGGTCGGTCGTCGTTTTTTTATCGATCATGGCATGGGCATTGTGATCGGTGAGACCGCTGAAATCGGTGATGACGTAACCCTGTATCAGGGCGTGACGCTGGGTGGCACCAGTTGGAACAAAGGCAAGCGCCACCCGACACTGGAAAACGGTGTGGTGGTGGGCGCGGGCGCCAAGGTACTGGGCCCGTTTACTGTCGGTGCGGGGGCTAAAGTAGGCTCCAATGCGGTGGTGACCAAGGCGGTGCCTGCGGGCGCGACCGTGGTCGGCATTCCGGGCCGGATCATCGTCAAAAGTGATGATGAGGCCGAGGCGAAGCGCAAAGCCATGGCCGAGAAAATCGGCTTTGATGCTTATGGTGTGAGCGAAGACATGCCAGACCCGGTGGCGCGTGCCATTGCCCAGTTGCTGGACCACTTGCAGGCGGTTGACGGCAAGCTGGACGGCATGTGCGGGGCCTTGAAAGACTTGGGCAGCCCTTATTGCGCCAAAGAACTGCCAGAACTGCGCGAAGAAGACTTCGCCTGCGTCCAGGGCAAGGACGAAAGCAAAGCGGTGTAATTGGCCTGTAGTCGCTGCCGAAAGCTGCGATAAAGGCCGTAGGACTTTTCTTGGGTCTTAAAAGCGCGACCGCTTCGCGCTCGATCACAGCCTGCGGCAGCGACTACAAAGTTGCGCGTGTGCCATTACGCCGCAGACCCTGCTACAATGCCGCCGCTCTTTGCGGGTAATCCCGACTAAAGTACTAGGTCTAATAGTTGACTTAAACAGTCGGGAATAGCATACTCGCCTCCATTCCGAATTCCGTGGTACCTGTCCATGAGACTGACTACAAAAGGCCGCTACGCCGTAACTGCAATGCTCGATTTAGCGTTGCACGCACAGCACGGGCCGGTGTCCCTGGCTGATATTTCCGAGCGTCAGGGCATCTCTCTTTCCTACCTTGAGCAACTGTTCGCCAAATTGCGCCGCAGCAGCCTGGTCTCCAGCGTTCGTGGCCCTGGCGGCGGCTATCAGCTGTCGCGCGACATGCAAGGTATTCAGGTTGCCCAGGTGATTGATGCAGTGAACGAATCGGTCGACGCCACGCGCTGCCAGGGCCTTGGCGATTGCCATGCCGGCGACACGTGCCTGACCCACCACCTGTGGTGCGATTTGAGCCTGCAAATCCACGAATTTCTCAGTGGTATCAGCTTGGCTGATCTTGTTACTCGCCGTGAGGTACAAGAAGTAGCCCAGCGTCAGGATCAGCGCCGCTGTAATGGCAAAGCGCCGCACCTGGATAAGATCGAAGCGTCCGCCGTCGAGTGATTGCATAAAAACGACGGTGCGCCAGCCAGCCTGATTTAGGAGATAGTCCATGAAATTGCCGATTTACCTTGATTACTCAGCCACCACCCCGGTTGATCCGCGCGTTGCTCAAAAAATGAGCGACTGCCTGCTGGTTGACGGGAACTTCGGTAACCCGGCTTCGCGCTCTCACGTCTTTGGCTGGAAAGCTGAAGAAGCGGTAGAAAACGCTCGCCGTCAGGTTGCTGATCTGGTTAACGCAGACCCGCGTGAAATTGTCTGGACCTCCGGTGCGACCGAAGCGAACAACCTGGCAATCAAAGGTGCAGCACACTTCTATGCCTCCAAGGGCAAGCACCTGATCACCGACAAAATTGAACACAAAGCCGTTCTCGACACCATGCGTCAGCTGGAGCGTGAAGGCTTTGAAGTGACTTACATCGAGCCAGGTGAAGATGGTCTGGTCACCCCGGCCATGGTTGAAGCCGCACTGCGTGAAGACACCATTCTGGTGTCGATCATGCACGTCAACAACGAAATCGGCACCATCAACGACATCGCAGCCATTGGCGAGCTGACTCGCTCGCGCGGCGTGTTGTTCCATGTGGACGCTGCCCAGTCGACCGGCAAGGTTGAAATCGACCTGGCCAAGCTGAAGGTGGACCTGATGTCCTTCTCGGCTCACAAAACCTACGGCCCTAAAGGCATCGGCGCACTGTACGTAAGCCGCAAGCCTCGCGTGCGTATCGAAGCGGCCATGCACGGTGGCGGTCACGAGCGCGGCATGCGCTCGGGCACCTTGGCCACCCACCAGATCGTGGGCATGGGTGAAGCGTTCCAGATCGCCAAAGAAGAAATGGCCGCTGAAAACGTCCGTATCAAAGCCTTGAGCGACCGTTTCTTCAAGCAGGTTGAACACCTTGAAGAGCTGTACGTCAACGGCAGCATGACCGCCCGCGTTCCGCACAACCTGAACCTGAGCTTCAACTACGTTGAAGGCGAGTCGCTGATCATGGCGCTCAAGGATCTGGCGGTATCGTCCGGTTCGGCGTGCACCTCTGCTTCCCTTGAGCCGTCCTATGTATTGCGCGCCCTGGGCCGCAATGACGAACTGGCACACAGCTCGATCCGTTTCACCTTCGGTCGTTTCACCACTGAAGAAGAAATCGACTACGCCGCGCAGAAAGTTTGCGAGGCTGTTACCAAGCTGCGCGCCCTGTCGCCGCTGTGGGACATGTACAAAGACGGCATCGACATTTCGAAAATCGAATGGGCGGCGCACTAATAACTTAAGTCGCCGCAAGCAGACGCTGCAGAACGCAGCGAATAGCAGTTTTACAGCGTCTGAAGAGCGACTCTGATGAGTGAGGATTAGTACCATGGCTTACAGCGAAAAGGTCATTGACCACTACGAAAACCCGCGCAACGTCGGCAAGATGGACGCGGAAGACCCAGATGTCGGTACCGGCATGGTGGGTGCACCGGCCTGCGGCGACGTCATGCGTCTGCAGATCAAGGTGAACGAGCAGGGCATCATTGAAGATGCCAAGTTCAAGACCTATGGTTGCGGTTCGGCAATTGCTTCCAGCTCCCTGGCAACCGAGTGGATGAAGGGCAAGACTCTGGATGAAGCAGAGACCATCAAGAACACTCAGCTGGCTGAAGAACTGGCCTTGCCACCTGTAAAAATTCACTGCTCGGTACTCGCTGAAGACGCCATCAAGGCGGCTGTTCGCGACTACAAGCAGAAGAAAGGTTTGATCTGACCCGAATGGCCCGTGCCTGAAAGGGCAAGGGTCGGTGATGATACTGGCGAGAGGTAAGGAGTCACGATGGCTATCAGCATGACAGAGGCGGCGGCCAAGCATATTCGCCGCTCCCTTGATGGGCGCGGCAAAGGTGAGGGGATTCGTCTGGGTGTTCGCACCACGGGCTGTTCCGGTCTTGCCTATGTGCTGGAGTTTGTCGATGAAGTGGGCGCAGACGATCAAGTCTTCGAAACCCATGGCGAAAAAGTGATCATTGATCCTAAAAGCCTGACCTACCTTGACGGCACCGAGCTTGATTTCGTCAAGGAAGGCCTCAACGAAGGCTTCAAGTTCAATAACCCCAACGTGCGCGGCGAATGTGGCTGCGGCGAGAGCTTCAACATCTGAGGCCAGTCGTGGGTACTCCTTGTCATTTTGCTTTGTTTGAACTGCAGCCGAGCTTCAATCTGGACCTCGATCAGTTGGCCGCGCGTTACCGTGAGTTGGCGCGTGGTGTGCACCCGGACCGCTTTGCTGATGCTTCCGAGCGTGAGCAGCGTCTGGCGCTGGAGCAATCCGCCAGCCTCAATGAGGCGTATCAGACACTCAAAAGCCCCTCTAAACGTGCGCGTTACTTGCTCGCGATGAGTGGTGGCGACATGCCCCTTGAAGTCACGGTGCATGACCCCGAGTTTCTGATGCAGCAGATGCAATGGCGCGAAGAGCTTGAGGACCTTCAAGACGATGCCGATATAGCGGGTGTTGCCGCATTCAAGCGTCGTCTTAAAGCCGCTCAGAACCAATTGAACGAAAGCTTCGCTGCCTGTTGGGATGATGCTGCACAGCGTGAACAGGCTGAACGCCTGATGCGCCGCATGCAGTTCCTCGACAAGCTCACCTACGAAGTGCGCCAGTTAGAAGAGCGCCTCGACGATTAACCCAGTGCCGCCAAGGTTGCACGCCTGATATACAGATAAGTCCTGATCACAATGGCCCTACTGCAGATCGCCGAACCCGGCCAAAGTCCTCAACCGCACCAGCGTCGTCTGGCTGTGGGTATCGACTTGGGTACTACCAATTCGCTGGTCGCTGCATTGCGCAGTGGTCTTTCCGAGCCGCTGGCTGATGCCGAAGGTCGAATCATCCTGCCTTCTGCGGTGCGTTATCACGCAGACCGCGTCGAGGTAGGTGAATCCGCACGCCTGGCGGCCTCCAGTGACCCTTACAACACCGTGTTGTCAGTCAAGCGTTTGATGGGTCGTGGTCTGTCCGACGTCAAACAATTGGGCGAGCAGTTGCCTTACCGCTTTGTCGGCGGTGAGTCGCACATGCCGTTCATTGACACCGTGCAAGGCCCAAAAAGCCCGGTAGAAGTGTCGGCGGACATCTTGAAGGTGTTGCGCGAGCGCGCCGAAAAGACTCTGGGCGGTGAATTGGTCGGGGCGGTGATTACCGTTCCCGCCTATTTTGACGATGCTCAACGGCAGGCCACCAAAGATGCTGCGCGTCTGGCCGGGCTGAACGTGTTGCGCCTGCTCAACGAGCCGACGGCTGCGGCAGTGGCTTACGGTCTGGATCAGCAGGCAGAAGGCGTTGTTGCGATCTATGACCTGGGTGGCGGTACGTTCGATATCTCTATCCTGCGTTTGACCGGTGGTGTGTTTGAAGTCTTGGCCACGGGGGGCGACAGCGCTCTGGGCGGCGACGACTTTGACCACGCCATTGCGAGCTGGATCGTCGAGCAGGCCGGTTTGTCGGCGGACCTTGATCCGGGGGCTCAGCGCCAGTTGTTGCAAATGGCCTGTGCGGCTAAAGAGGCGCTGACCGATGCGTCCTCGGTGCCGGTCAGCTTTGGCGATTGGCAGGCAGTGCTGACTCGTGATGCCTTCAATGCGCTGATCGAGCCGATGGTTGCGCGCAGCCTCAAAGCCTGCCGCCGTGCCGTGCGTGATGCCAATATTGAGCTTGAAGATGTTCAGGCGGTGGTGATGGTCGGTGGTTCGACCCGCGTGCCGCGTGTTCGCGAGGCTGTGGCTGAGATGTTTGGTCGTGAGCCGCTGACGGACATCGATCCGGACCAAGTGGTTGCCATCGGTGCTGCGATTCAGGCAGATACCCTGGCGGGTAACAAGCGCGATGGTGGCGAGTTGCTGCTGCTTGACGTGATTCCCTTGTCGCTGGGTCTGGAGACCATGGGCGGCCTGATGGAAAAAGTCATTCCGCGTAACACCACGATCCCGGTGGCCCGTGCGCAAGACTTCACCACCTACAAAGATGGCCAGACGGCCATGATGGTGCATGTGCTGCAAGGCGAGCGCGAGCTGATCAGCGATTGTCGCTCACTGGCGCGCTTTGAACTGCGTGGTATTCCGCCGATGGTGGCGGGTGCTGCGAAAATCCGCGTGACCTTCCAGGTCGACGCCGATGGCTTGCTCAGTGTCTCGGCCCGTGAATTGGGCTCGGGTGTTGAGGCCAGCATTCAGGTCAAGCCGTCGTACGGGCTGACCGATGGCGAAATCGCCAAAATGCTCAAAGATTCGTTCCAATACGCCGGTGACGACAAGGTTGCCCGTGTCCTGCGCGAGCAGCAAGTCGATGCCCGGCGCCTGATCGAGGCCGTGCAAGCTGCCCTTGAGGTCGATGGCGAGCGTTTGCTGGATGCCGAAGAGCGCATGGTCATCGAGCTGCAAATGCAGGAATTATCCGAATTATTAGAAGGCACCGATGGCTATGCTATCGAGCAACAGACCAAGCGTCTGTCGCAAGTGACCGATGCTTTTGCTGCCCGCCGTATGGATTTGACCGTCAAAGCCGCTCTGGCGGGGCGCAACCTGAATGAGATTGAGGAATAACAATGCCGCAGGTCATTTTTCTGCCCCATGAGAAGTTCTGTCCGGATGGCCTGGTTGTAGAGGCTGAGCCCGGCACTTCGATCCTTGAGTTGGCGCATGAGCACCACATCGAGATGGAAAGCGCCTGTGGCGGCGTCTGTGCCTGCACCACGTGCCATTGCATCATTCGCGAAGGTTTCGACTCGCTCGAAGAAGCCGATGAGCTCGAAGAAGACTATCTGGACAAAGCCTGGGGTCTGGAAGCGCACTCGCGTCTGGCGTGCCAGGCGCTTGTCGGTGAAGAAGACCTGACCGTCGAAATCCCGAAATACTCACTCAACCATGCTGCCGAAGCGCCGCACTGATTCAAGGAATTGTCATGAGTCTGAAATGGGTTGATGTACAAGAAATTGCTATACAGCTGGCTGAGGCTCACCCGGATGTTGATCCGCTGACGGTGAACTTCGTCAAGCTGCGTAACCTGGTTATGGCGTTGCCTGACTTTGACGACATCCCGGATCGCGGCGGGGAGAAAGTCCTCGAAGCCATTCAGGGTTTGTGGATCGAAGAGGCTGACTAAGCCCGCAACGTTCGTAATTATGCAATACCCAAGAACCCGCGTATAATTCGCGGGTTTAATTTTTCGCTTAAATCACTGTTTCTGGAGTTACACCATGGCTGTTCAACGTACTTTCTCCATCATCAAGCCTGACGCCGTTGCTAAAAACGTTATCGGCAAGATCGTTACCCGTTTCGAAGACGCTGGCCTGAAGGTTGTAGCTTCCAAACTGAAGCAACTGTCCAAAGCAGAAGCTGAAGGCTTCTACGCTGAGCACAGCGAGCGCGGCTTCTTCGCCGACCTGGTTGCTTTCATGATCTCCGGTCCAGTTGTTGTTCAGGTTCTGGAAGGCGAAAACGCTATCGCTCTGAACCGTGAGCTGATGGGCGCTACCAACCCTAAAGAAGCCGCTGCTGGCACCATCCGTGCTGACTTCGCTGAATCCATCGACGCTAACGCTGTTCACGGTTCCGACTCGGAAGCAGCCGCTGCACGCGAAATCGCTTACTTTTTCGCAGCTACTGAAGTAACCACTCGCTAAGCATTGGCTTGTGAGTGAGGGTGAAGACATGATTGCAACGACTGGCAAAACTAACCTGTTGGGTCTGACTCAGCCGGAAATGGAGAAATTCTTCGACTCAATCGGGGAGAAGCGTTTCCGTGCCGGTCAGGTCATGAAGTGGATTCACCACTTTGGCGTCGATGATTTCGACGCCATGACTAACGTCAGCAAAGCCTTGCGCGACAAGCTCAAGGCTATTGCTGAGGTTCGTGGACCTGAAGTCGTCAGCGAGGACATCTCCAGCGATGGCACCCGTAAGTGGGTGGTACGCGTTGAGTCCGGCAGCTGCGTCGAGACCGTTTATATTCCCCAGGGCAAACGCGGCACTTTGTGCGTTTCGTCCCAGGCAGGCTGTGCCCTGGATTGCAGTTTCTGCTCCACCGGCAAGCAAGGCTTCAATAGCAACCTCACCGTAGCCGAAGTGATTGGCCAGGTGTGGATTGCCAACAAATCCTTTGGCAGCGTCCCGGCAACCATCGACCGTGCCATCACCAACGTGGTGATGATGGGCATGGGTGAGCCGCTGCTGAACTTCGACAACGTGATCGCCGCCATGCATCTGATGATGGATGACCTGGGCTATGGCATCTCCAAGCGCCGGGTGACCCTGTCCACCTCGGGCGTGGTGCCCATGATCGATGAGCTGTCCAAGCACATCGACGTGTCCCTGGCGTTGTCGCTGCACGCACCAAACGACGAACTGCGCAGTCAGTTGGTGCCGATCAACAAGAAATACCCGCTCAAAATGCTGCTTGAGTCCTGCCGCAACTACATGTCGAGCCTGGGCGAAAAGCGTGTTCTGACCGTTGAATACACCCTGCTCAAAGGCGTCAATGACCACGTCGATCACGCGGTGCAAATGATCGAACTGCTCAAGGACACCCCGTGCAAGATCAACCTGATCCCGTTTAACCCGTTCCCGCATTCGGGGTATGAGCGTCCAAGCAACAACGCCATTCGCCGTTTCCAGGAACTGCTCCAGCAAGCGGGTTACAACGTGACTGTGCGCACCACCCGTGGTGAAGACATCGACGCGGCCTGCGGGCAGTTGGTGGGTCAGGTCAATGATCGTACCCGCCGTAGCTCGCGCCTGATCGCCGCACGCGAACTCAATGCTGAGACTGATCTGGCGCAAAACGCTGCGGCTCAGCCCTGAGAGAGGAAACCTATGATCTTGCGCGCTGCGCTCCCTGTCCTCATGGCCGGCCTCTTGGCTGGCTGTGTCTCATCGGGTGATTCAAACCCGTTGAGTAGCGACAAGGGGCGTGAAGAAGCGCGTCAGGCCTATGTTCAGCTCGGGCTTGGTTATCTCCAGCAAGGGATGGCCGAACAAGCCAAAGTCCCCCTCAGCAAAGCCCTCGATCTTAACAAGACGGACCCGGACACCAACGCCGCACTGGCCTTGGTGTTTCAGTACGAAATGGAGCCTGCGCTTGCAGAGCGGGCGTTCCAGACAGCGCTAAGCGGGCGGCCGAATGACACGCGAATCATCAACAACTACGGCAGCTTCCTGTTTGAGCAACAGCGCTATCAGGACGCTTACAGCCAGTTTCTAAAAGCCTCGGCAGATAGCCTGTACCCTGAGCGTTCGCGTGTTTACGAGAACCTTGGGGTCACTTCGCTCATGCTGGGGCGGCGTGAGGTGGGGCGCCAGCAGCTTGAAAAAGCCTTGCGCCTGAACCGTCAGCAACCCCGTGCACTGCTCGAAATGGCTGAGATGTCTTACGAAGACAGGCATTATGTGCCAGCACGTGACTATTACGATCGTTTTAGCCTGCTTAGCGGGCAAAATGCACGTAGTCTATTGCTCGGTGCGCGACTGGCGAGTGTTTTCGATGAGCGCACCTCCACAGCCAACTATGGCCAGCAACTACAACGACTCTATCCCGGCACGCCGGAATATCAGCAATACCTGTCGGAGCAATGATGAAAGCGGCGCAACCCGAAGTTCTAGCAGCGACTCGTGTCAATCCCGGTGAGACCTTGCGTCTGGCCCGTGAAAACAATGGATGGACCCTGGCTGAAGTCGCCCTGAAACTCAATCTCACGGCCAGTTCCTTGAGCAACCTTGAGACGGGAGCGTTCGACAAACTGCCGGGCCATACCTTTGCCCGCGGTTACATCCGCGCCTATGCCAAATTGCTTGGTATGGATCAGGCCAGCCTGGTGCATGAGTTCGACGTGTACACCGGCACCGATGCCAATGGCAGCAATGTGCACAGCCTGGGGCGTATTGAAGAGCCCGTGCGCGTGTCACATACCATTTTGCGCATCATTAGTTTGTTACTGCTCATTGCCGTCCTGGGCGGTGGTTTTTTCTGGTGGCAGGACCAAACGTCCATGCGCGCCAAGGACCTGATTGGTCTGGCCCCCGAGCACGTAGAAGTTGAAGGCGCCGATGGCACCACCCAGATCCACCCGCTCGATGAGCCGGAAGACCAAGCGGTGCCCCAGGCCAATGTAGAAGGCGAAGCCGCGCCGCAACCGTCGACAGAGCAAGCTGCCAGCACTGACCTGCCATTGCCTGCTACCGGGGCTGCTTCAACGCCAGCAGCGCCAGCCACTTCAGTGGCCCCTGTGCAGCCAGCGGCTCCAGCCGCTGCCACGCCCGTTGCTCCGGCTGCCGTACCCGCTACCCCACAAGCCGCCAGCACCGCGCCCGTTGCGGGTGCCGGCAAGGTCAATATCAACTATGTCGCTGATTGCTGGTCTCAAGTCACTGATGGCAACGGCAAAGTGCTGTTCAGTGGTCTTAAACGCAAGGGTGACACGCTTGATGTGACCGGCAAGCCGCCTTTCAGCGTCCGCCTGGGCTATGCCCGCGGCGCGCAGGTGACCTACAACGGTCAGGTTGTGGATGTGGCTCCTTTCACCAGTGGCGAGACCGCTCGCCTGAAGTTAGGTCAATAAGTCATGCACGGCGAATCACCAATTAAACGTCGCGAATCGCGCAAAATCTGGGTTGGCTCGGTACCGGTAGGCGGCGATGCCCCTATTGCCGTACAGAGCATGACCAACAGCGACACCAATGATGTGGCTGCAACGGTGGCGCAAATTAACCGCCTGGAAGCTGCGGGCGTCGATATCGTCCGGGTTTCTGTGCCGGACATGGACGCCGCTGAAGCGTTTGGCCGTATCAAACAGTTGGTCAAAGTACCGTTGGTCGCCGACATCCACTTCGACTACCGCATCGCGCTGCGCGTGGCGGAGTTGGGCGTAGATTGCCTGCGGATCAACCCGGGCAATATCGGTCGTGAAGACCGCGTACGTGCTGTGGTCGATGCCGCCCGCGATCGTGGTATTCCGATCCGTATCGGCGTTAACGCCGGTTCGCTCGAAAAAGACCTGCAAAAAAAATATGGCGAGCCGACACCGGCCGCATTGGTTGAGTCGGCCCTGCGTCACGTAGAGCATCTTGAACGCCTGAATTTCAAGGACTTCAAAGTCAGCGTAAAGGCCTCCGACGTGTTTATGGCCGTTGAAGCCTACCGCCTGCTGGCCAAAGAAATCGTCCAGCCACTGCACTTGGGCATCACCGAAGCCGGTGGTTTACGCTCGGGCACAGTGAAATCTGCCGTGGGCCTAGGTATGCTGCTCGCCGAGGGGATTGGCGATACTATTCGCATCTCGTTGGCAGCAGACCCGGTCGAGGAAGTAAAAGTCGGCTACGACATCCTCAAGTCCCTGCATTTACGTTCACGTGGCATAAATTTCATCGCATGCCCAAGCTGTTCCCGGCAGAATTTCGACGTGGTGAAAACCATGAACGAACTGGAAGTACGCCTTGAAGACTTGCTGGTGCCGCTGGATGTGGCGGTGATCGGTTGTGTGGTCAACGGTCCCGGCGAAGCCAAAGAAGCTCACGTAGGGTTGACCGGCGGTACGCCCAACCTGATTTACATCGACGGCAAGCCGTCGCAAAAATTGACGAATGAAAACCTGGTGGACCAGCTTGAAAAGCTGATCCGGCAGAAGGCGGCCGACAAGGTCGAAGCTGACGCAGCCGTTATCGCGCGCGGCTAACCAAACGGATTAAGGATTTTTTGTGAGCAAGTCTCTGCAAGCCATTCGTGGCATGAATGACATCCTGCCCGAGCAGACGCCGCTGTGGCGCTACTTCGAAGGCACGGTTGCGCGTTTGCTGGATAACTACGGTTACAAGCAAATCCGTATGCCGATCGTCGAGTTCACCGAGCTGTTCAAGCGCTCGATTGGTGAAGTCACCGACATCGTCGAAAAAGAGATGTACACCTTCGAAGACCGCAACGGCGATTCGCTGACCTTGCGCCCCGAAGGCACGGCTGCCTGCGTACGTGCTGTGCTTGAGCACGGCATCACCGGCGGCGGTCAGGTGCAAAAACTCTGGTACATCGGCCCGATGTTCCGTCACGAGCGTCCACAAAAAGGCCGTTATCGCCAGTTCCATCAGATTGGGGTTGAAGTGTTCAACCTTGATGGTCCGGACATCGATGCCGAGTTGATCCTGCTGACCTGGCGCCTGTGGGGCGAACTGGGGATCCGTGATGCGGTCAAGCTTGAGCTCAATAGCCTGGGCACCAGCGAAGCCCGTGGGCGCTACCGTGCCGCTCTGGTTGATTACCTGTCCTCGCGCCTGAGCGAGCTTGACGAAGACAGCCAGCGCCGCCTGAAAACCAACCCGCTTCGTGTGCTCGACACCAAAAATGCCGACACTCAAGCCGTGTTGGTCGACGCGCCGAAACTGGTCGATTACCTCGACGAAGAATCCCGTGTGCACTTTGAGGGCCTGAAGGCTCGCCTGGATGCTGCCGGTATTCCGTACGTGATCAATCCCAAGCTGGTGCGTGGCCTCGATTACTACAGCAAAACCGTGTTTGAGTGGGTTACCGACAAGCTCGGTGCCCAAGGCACGGTATGTGCCGGTGGTCGCTATGACGGTCTGGTTGAACAAATGGGTGGCAAGCCAACACCGGGTGTTGGCTTCGCGATGGGTATCGAGCGTCTGATTCTGCTGCTCGAAACCCTGGAGCAAATCCCTGAAGAAATTGCGCGGCAGGTGGATGTTTACCTGTGCGCTTTCGGTGAGGCCGCTGAACTGGCTGCCTTGGCCTTGAGCGAACGCGTTCGTGACCAGTTGCCAAACCTGCGCCTGCAAATCAATGCCGGTGCTGGCAGCTTCAAGAGCCAGTTCAAAAAGGCTGACAAGAGCGGTGCGCTGTTTGCACTGATTCTGGGTGAAGACGAATTGGCCCGGCAGGTGGTAGGTGTCAAACCCCTGCGTGGCCAGGGCGAACAACAAACTATTGCCTGGGATGCTCTTTCCGAGCACTTGGCCACCTGCATCGTGCAGGGTTGAAGCGGGTTAACAGCCGATTTATCGAATAAGGAGTGTTGGGGTGTCGAGTAACGATGATGATCAGCTGGGCGAGTTGAAAGACTGGTGGCAGCGCAACGGCAAACCCCTGGTCACTGGCGGCTTGCTGGCGCTGGTGGTGGTGTTCGGCTGGCAGGCTTGGCACAAATATCAGACGAACCAGTCGCAGGGTGCGTCGATTCTCTACCAACAATTGCTTGAAACCGCACTGACGCCTACCGGGCAGCCAGATGCGGGCCGCGTGGCCGAGTTGGCCAACAAGTTGAGCAGTGAGTACGGCGGTTCTGCCTACGCGCAGTTTGGCGGTCTGTTTGTGGCCAAAGTGGCCGTAGACACCGGCAAGCTGGATGACGCGGCCACCGAGCTCAAGGCCATTGTCGACAAACCGGCAAACCCGACCCTGGCTGAAGTGGCGCGTCAGCGTCTGGCTCAGGTGTTGGCAGCACAAGGCAAGGCAGACGAGGCCTTGAAATTGCTGGACGGCGACTCGGACAAAGCATTCCTGGCCAGCCGTGAAGAACTCAAAGGCGACCTGCTGGTACAGCAAGGCCGTACCGATGACGCACGCGCTGCCTACGAAAAAGCCAAGGCTGCACTGTCTGATGAGGCAGCAGTAGGTGGCTTACAAATCAAGCTCGATGACCTGGCCAAAGGGGATGCGTGAAGTGATGCGTTGGAAACATGCGGCATTGCTGGCTCTGGTCGTTTTGGCCGCGGGTTGCAGCAGCAACAGCAAAAAAGAACTTCCGCCAGCTGAGCTGACGGACTTCAAAGAAGAAGTCGTTCTGCAAAAGCAGTGGGACCGTTCGATCGGTGACGGCCAGGGTAAAACCTACAACATGCTGACGCCAGCGGTTGAAGGGAATACCATCTACGCCGCTGACGTGAACGGTATCGTGATGTCCCTCGACCGCATGAACGGCGACGTTCAGTGGAAGAAAGACCTCGAACTGCCTGTTTTCGGCGCAGTGGGTGTTGGCTATGGCTTGCTCATGCTCGGCACCCTGCAGGGTGAAGTGATTGCCCTCGACGCCAGCACCGGCGAAGAAAAGTGGCGCGCTCGCGTTAACAGCGAAGTGCTTGCACCACCTGCCAACAACGGTGACGTTGTGGTGGTTCAGACCCAGGACGACCACCTGATTGGCCTGGATGCGTCCACCGGCAATCAGCGCTGGATCTACGACAGCACGCCGGGTGTTCTGACCCTGCGTGGTACGGGCGCACCGTTGGTGACCAATCATCTGGCAATTGCAGGTCTTTCGACCGGTAAAGTCGTTGCTCTGGATACCCAAAACGGCGTGCCGGTATGGGAAAGCCGTGTGGCTGTACCACAAGGCCGTTCGGAACTGGAGCGCATCGTCGATATTGACGGTGGTCTGCTGTTGTCCGGTGGCACCTTGTACGTCGCCAGCTATCAGGGCCGCATGGCGGCACTGGAACTGGAAAGCGGCCGTGTGCTGTGGCAGCGTGATGCTTCCAGCTACGCGGGTGTCGCCCAAGGTTTTGGCAACGTCTACATCAGCATGGCTTCCGGCACCGTAGAAGGCGTTGACGAACGTTCGACCACCGTCCTGTGGAGCAACGATGCACTGGCCCGCCGTCAATTGTCGGCACCAGAAGTCTTCTCCAGCTATGTCGCCGTCGGTGACTTCGAAGGCTATCTGCACCTGTTGAGCCAGGTTGATGGCCGCTTTGTTGGCCGTACCCGCATTGACAGCGACGGTCTTCGGGCGCGCCCGCTGGTGGTCGGTGACATGATTTACGTGTTTGGTAACAGCGGCAAACT
Source organism: Pseudomonas sp. HY2-MNA-CIBAN-0224 (assembly GCF_040310285.1). NCBI lineage: Bacteria > Pseudomonadati > Pseudomonadota > Gammaproteobacteria > Pseudomonadales > Pseudomonadaceae > Pseudomonas > Pseudomonas sp. HY2-MNA-CIBAN-0224. The sequence continues at coordinate 16,453 of NZ_JBEOPQ010000033.1, forward strand.
GGAAGCCCTGACCATTCGCTAAGGCGTCTATGCTTGAGGCTCTAGAGTCTCAAGCAGCCTTGCTCTTGCAAGGTTTGCGGCACATTTGTGCTGTTCCGAACTCTGGCCGCTGCCTTGCAGCGGCTTTTGTATTTTCTGAAATAACGAAGTGGAGAGCCGCATGGTTCCCGTAATCGCCCTGGTGGGCCGACCCAATGTCGGCAAGTCCACCTTGTTCAACCGCCTGACCAGGACTCGCGACGCCATCGTCGGCGACTTGTCCGGTCTGACCCGTGATCGCCAATACGGTGAGGCCAAGTGGCAAGGGCGTTCCTACATTTTGGTCGACACCGGCGGTATCTCCGGTGACGAGCACGGTATGGACGAAAAAATGGCCGAGCAGTCGCTGCTGGCCATCGAAGAAGCTGATGTCGTTCTGTTCCTGGTAGATGCCAAAGCGGGTTTCACTGCCGCTGACCAGATGATCGGCGAGCACCTTCGCAAACGTAACAAGCGCTCTTATGTCGTGGCCAACAAGGTCGACAACATCGACCCGGACATGGCGCGTGCCGAGTTCGCACCTTTGGGTATGGGCGACGCGATCCCGATCGCTGGCGCACATGGCCGTGGTATTACGCAATTGCTGGAAATTGCCCTGGGTGATTTCCCGCGTGATTCTGAAGAGCCAGAAGAAGGCGAAGAAGAAGTCGTTCTCGAAGGTGAGGAAGCCAAGCGCATTCCTGGCCCAAGCGAAAAAGACGGTATCAAGATCGCCATCATCGGTCGTCCTAACGTCGGTAAATCGACGCTGGTCAACCGCATGCTCGGTGAAGACCGCGTCATTGTGTATGACCAGCCCGGCACTACACGCGACAGTATCTACATCCCGTTCGAGCGTAATGACGAGAAGTACACGCTGATCGACACCGCCGGTGTGCGCAAACGCGGCAAGATTCACGAAGAAGTTGAAAAGTTCTCCGTGGTCAAAACCCTGCAAGCGATCAAAGACGCCAACGTGGTGATCTTTGTGATGGACGCCCGTGAAGGCGTGGTTGACCACGACCTGAACCTGCTGGGCTTCGCCCTGGAAGCCGGTCGTGCACTGGTGATCGCCGTCAACAAGTGGGACGGCATGACCCCAAGCGAGCGCGAGTTCGTGAAGGTCGAACTGACCCGTCGTCTGTTCTTCGTTGACTTTGCTGACATCCATTTCATCTCGGCCTTGCACGGCACTGGCGTGGGTAACTTGTACCAATCGGTGCAGAACTCCTTCAAGTCGGCTGTTACGCGCTGGCCGACCAACCGTCTGACCCAGATCCTTGAAGACGCGGTCAGCGAACACGCGCCACCGATGGTCAACAGCCGCCGGATCAAGCTGCGTTACGCCCACTTGGGTGGTGCCAACCCGCCGATTATCGTGATCCACGGTAACCAGGTTGAGAAGGTTCCGAAGTCTTACGTGCGTTACCTTGAAAACACCTACCGTCGTGTCTTGAAGCTGGTCGGTACACCGATCCGCATCGAGTTCAAAGGTGGCGAGAACCCGTACGAAGCCAACAAGAACTCCTTGACCGACCGCCAGGTCAACAAGAAGCGCCGCATGATGTCGCACCACAAAAAGGCCGACAAAAAGCGTAGAGACAAGCGCTAACGCGCTGAAGAGGGTTCCTTTGGGGGAATGCTGCTTGTAGGAGCTAGCTTGTCTCGCGATCTTTTGAACGTTTGAAAGATCGCGAGACGAGCTCGCTCCTACAGTTCAGATTGCAGGTGTCTGCACTGACGGGCATCCCACCTTTAGGAGCCCTTTTTCGTGTCTGGCGTTTGGGCTATTCTCGCTAGGTCCTGTGCCGTAGTCAGAGCCGGGAACTCATCAGGGAACGGCCATGATTATCAGCAAGTTGCCGAATGTCGGCACCACCATCTTCACGCGCATGTCGCAACTCGCGGCTGAAACCGGCGCGCTCAACTTGTCTCAGGGTTTCCCTGACTTTGATGGCCCGCAAGCGTTGCGCGATGCCGTCGGCCAGCACATTGCCAGTGGCCACAACCAATATTCGCCCATGACCGGATTGCCCGCCTTGCGTACACAAGTGGCGGCCAAAATTGCCCGTAGTTATGGCGTGCACGTGGATGCCGATACCGAGGTGACCATCACCCCGGGCGCTACCCAAGCGATCTTCTGTGCCATCCAGGCGGTGATTCACGCCGGCGACGAAGTCATCGTGTTCGACCCGTGCTACGACAGCTATGAACCTTCGGTCGAGTTGGCCGGCGGTCGTTGCGTGCATGTGCAGTTGGGGCTCGACGACTTCTCCATCGACTGGCAAAAACTCACCGACGCGCTAACGCCGCGCACCCGCATGATCATCCTGAATACCCCGCACAACCCAAGCGGCGCGTTGATCAGCCGTGCAGAGCTGGACCAGTTGGCGGCCTTGATCGCCGATCGCGACATCTATCTGATCAGCGATGAGGTGTACGAGCATCTGGTGTACGACGGCGTGCCTCACGTCAGTGTTTTGTCACACCCCGAGCTGTACCATCGTGCTTTCGTTGTCAGCTCGTTCGGCAAAACCTACCACGTGACGGGCTGGAAAACCGGTTATGTGGTGGCGCCGCCCGCGTTGACCGCCGAGTTGCGCAAGGTGCACCAATACGTGAGTTTTTGCGGTGTGACGCCGTTGCAGTACGCATTGGCCGACTACATGGCGGCCAGCCCCGAGCACGTTGAAGAACTGCCCGGGTTTTACCAGGCCAAGCGTGATCTGTTCTGTGATCTGTTAAAGCCATCGCGTTTTACCTTCACACCGGTAGCAGGTACGTACTTCCAGTTGGTCGACTACGCTCACATTCGTCCGGACCTCAATGACGTCGACATGGCCGTATGGCTGACCCGTGAACACGGTGTGGCGACCATTCCGGTGTCGGTGTTCTACCAGACCCCGCCCGAAGGGCAGCGGCTGGTCCGTCTGTGTTTTGCCAAACGCGAGGAGACGCTGCGCGAAGCAGCAGAGAAACTATGCGTGATCTAAGTGGTTTACCCGATTTAACCCTGGCGCTGGTGCAAACCACTTTGGTGTGGCACGACCGTCAGGCCAATTTCGAGCACTTCGAGGAGTTGCTTGAACAGGCGCGTGGCGCAGACCTGGTGGTGTTGACAGAAATGTTCACCACCGGTTTCAGCATGGAATCCGAGTCCCTTGCCGAGCCAGAAGACGGGCCGGCCACAAAGTGGTTGCGAGCCCAGGCGGCAAAACTCAATGCGGTGGTGACCGGCAGTGTCATCGTCCAGGCGGCAGACGGCAGCCACCGCAACCGCCTGCTGTGGGCGCGGCCGGATGGTGAAGTGCTGCACTACGACAAACGCCATTTGTTCCGGATGGCTGGCGAGCACGAACACTTTACGCCGGGCGAGCGGCAGGTTCAGTTTGAGGTCAAAGGCTGGCGTGTCCGCCCGTTGATTTGCTACGACTTGCGCTTCCCGGTGTGGAGCAGCGATCCCCACGACACTGACCTGCTGCTCTACACGGCCAACTGGCCGGGTGCGCGCCGTTTGCACTGGAACCGCTTGCTACCGGCCCGAGCGATTGAAAACCTCTGCTACGTCGGCGCGGTAAACCGCGTTGGTACCGATGGCAAAGGGTTGGTCTACAGTGGCGACAGCCAGATACTCGACTTCCAGGGCGAAACCTTGCTCAGTGCGGGCGAGGCCGACGGCGTGTTCCAGGTCAGCCTGCGCGCGAGCGAATTGGGTGCCTACCGTGAACGCTTCCCGGCATACATGGATGCTGACAACTTCAATCTGAAGTACTGATACACACTCGCGATCTTTTAAAAGATCAAAAGATCGCGAGGCAAGCTCGCTCCTACAGGGGAATTGCGTACGCCCGTAGCAGTTGACGAGCTTTGCGAGGCTACGTCCGGCTGTAGTCGCTGATGAGGCACGAAGGCTGCGAAAGATCAAAAGATCGCGAGCAAGCTCGCTCCTACAAAAGCCTCAACAAAAAAGGCCCTGAGGTTCGCACCTCAGGGCCTTTTTGCGTTTCAGCAGACGTTTAGGCAGCTTTAGCGTCGGCTTCGCTCAATGAGCGGTTCAGGGCGCTGAACAGGGCCTTGAAGCTGGCGGTGGTGATGTTTTCATCAATGCCCACGCCGTGCACAGCACGCTCACCATTCACCCGCAGTTCGATGTAAGCAGCGGCCTTGGCGTTGGTGCCAGCACCGATGGCATGCTCGTTGTAATCCATGATTTCAGCTTTGACCGGCAGGCCGGCAACCAAGGCTTCCAGGGCGCCATTGCCTTTGCCGTTCCAGCGCAGGTTGGTCTCGCCAGCGCCTTTGGCCGACACTTCAACTTCAACCGCGCTGTGGCCGTTTTCTTCCTGCAGGCGATGGCTGACCAGCGCGTACGGGGTGTTGGCCTGCAGATACTCGCTGTGCAACAAGCTGTGGATCTGCTGCGCGGTCATTTCAAGGCCAAGACGGTCGGTCTCGCGCTGAACCACCTGGCTGAATTCGATCTGCATGCGGCGTGGCAAGCTGATGCCGTATTCCTGCTCCAGCAGGTAAGCGATCCCGCCTTTACCGGACTGGCTGTTCACCCGAATCACGGCCTCATAGCTACGGCCAATGTCTGCCGGGTCAATCGGCAAGTACGGCACTTCCCACAGTGCGTCGGGCTTCTGTTGTGCGAAACCTTTGCGGATGGCGTCCTGGTGCGAGCCCGAAAACGCGGTGTGGACCAGGTCACCCACATACGGGTGGCGAGGGTGAACCGGGATCTGGTTGCATTCTTCAACGACTTTACGCACGCCGTCGATGTCAGAGAAGTCCAGCTGCGGGTCGAGGCCTTGGGTGTACATGTTCAGGGCCACGGTCACCAGGTCCACGTTGCCGGTACGCTCGCCGTTACCGAACAGGCAGCCTTCAACGCGGTCTGCGCCGGCCATCAAGCCCAACTCGGTGGCGGCAACACCGGTGCCACGGTCGTTGTGGGTGTGCAGGCTGATGATCACGCTGTCACGGCGGTTGATGTGGCGACCGAACCATTCAATCTGGTCGGCATAGATGTTCGGGGTGGCGCACTCAACGGTGGCAGGCAAGTTGAGGATCACTTTGTGCTCAGGCGTCGGGTTCCAGACCTCGATCACCGCGTCACACACCTCCTTGGCGAACTCCAGTTCTGTGGCGCTGAAGGTCTCTGGGGAGTATTCGAAAGTCCACTGGGTTTCTGGCTGTTGAGCGGCGTATTTGACGAACAGCTTGGCCGCGCTGACAGCGATTTCCTTGATGCCGTCCTTGTCCTGGTTGAAGACGATGCGGCGGAACGATGGCGAAGTCGCGTTGTACAAGTGCACGATGGCTTTTTTCGCGCCGCGCAGCGATTCGAATGTCCGTGCGATCAGGTCTTCACGGCCTTGGGTCAACACCTGAATGGTGGTGTCGTCCGGGATGTGGCCGTCTTCGATCAACGTACGCACGAAGTCAAAGTCGGTCTGCGAAGCCGCCGGGAACGACGCCTCAATTTCTTTTACGCCAACGCTGACCAGGGTCTTCCAAAAACGCAGTTTTTTCACCGAATCCATCGGCTCGATCAGCGACTGGTTGCCGTCGCGCAAGTCCGAGCTGCACCAGATAGGCGCTTGGGTGATGGTTTTCGATGGCCAGGTGCGGTCAGGCAAATCAATGACCGGGAAGGCGCGGTATTTGGACGATGGGTCTTTGAGCATGGTCATCAGGCAATCCTTTAATGTGCGGGCCGTATAGAAAAAAGTGGCTCGCTGAAGAAATACAAAGCAGGGGAGGACGAGGCAGCGCGTTTCAGCTTTGCAGTCGTGCACTGACGAGGCAGAGGCTTCGGTGCTGGCGTAATTGAATGAGGGTATGAGGTGTTTTCATAGGCTCAACCCTAACCATTGCGCCAGAGGTTGGCAAGCGGCCTGAAAAACATTAGGAGAATTGCGTGTTTAAAGCAAAAAATCGAATTTATATGGCGCCTTAAACTATAAACATTTAGAAAAATTGTTCAGATTAGGCGTATGGCATTCATCTTGTGCTGCATAACTATTTAGCTGATTGTCAAAACCCGGCCAGCTAACGCACTGGCCGGTGACCGCTCTACGTCCGGCAAATAAAGCCTTGTGTAAGACCGTACGGCGGTGCGTCCTGTACGCCACCCACAAAGGTCATGAGTTTGCCCTCGGCCCGTGCATTGGTGAGCGCCAGGGATAAGGGGGACAACGGGTTCTTATTGATCATAAGGGTGACTGCATCGTCCAGTTCGGTGACTAGCGCCAGTTCCGCTCCTGCTGCTCTGTGCAACTGCATGAAGTTGATGGTTTGCGTGCCTGTTCGTTTGAACACCAATTCACTGACCCCGGGGATGTCCGCATAAATGGTGTAGCCGAGCCGCTGAAGCAGGCTACGCATGACTTCATTGAGTCCATTGGCAGTGCTCAGTTTTAATAAATCGCCGGCTTTCAATGACACGTCGATCCGGTCAAACCAGGTCGGCGTGGCACGTGTTCGAACCAGCAACGTTTTAGGGCGAATGTTTAGGGTTGGCGTCAAGAGGCTCAAGGGATCGCGCAATGCTCCAGAGCTTTGTGGCAGATGGCCGGAAAACCAGCCATACAACGTTTCGGTCAATGTGCGCATGCGGGTTTGTGTGAGCAACCCAGTGGTGCTGTCGGACAACATAAAAAGACGCTTGGCCACTACCTGTGCAGATTCTGTCGTCAGGCCCGGCAGAGACTTGAGGACGTAATGCCAGATCGGTTTTTGCAGCAGCGGCTCCTTGATCGCCCACGCTCCTCCCTCAAGTTCGGCCAGGCGCGGTTGCAAGTACTTGTTTTTCAAGAGAAGCTTTTCCAGTTGCTCATAGGTCGAAATCACCTGACCAGGTTTTTTCAGGTACACCTGTATATCCAGTGGCACGTTGCCCTGAGGCAAAATATCGAACCACTTGCTGTCTTTTTTAATCACTCGAAGATTGGAGCTGCTACTGACTTCATAAATGGGCGGATTCAGGCTGACCGGGATGTAAGTTTCGCCGGGAGAGGTTCGAGCCCAGTTTTGCCATTCGCTGCTGCTGACGGTGCTCGGTGCGTTAGTGCCGCTGGAGGGAACCGGTTGAGGCGGTCTAGGTTGTACCGGCTCATCATCCACAATGGGGCGCTTGCGCTTGTTGCTCAATGGGGCCGCGCGTGAGGTGCCGGGCACGGCGGGAAGACTTTGCGCCGGGGTACCGTCCAGGCCTCCTTTGAGAAAGTGCTGGGCCCATCGAGGTATCTCTTTATGTGCGACTAGGAACTCGGCCAGAGAAAGCTCCATCTGGTCTCGACGAGGGGCAGGAAACTGGTACTGATCGAGCAGTTTTTTGGCTTCATCCAAGCTCAAGCGTGGGAAGGCCTCGCGCACCCGGAACGTGGCCAACGAATATTTTCCGCCCCCCAGCAAGCTCAACTCCGGTGTACCGATACGCCATAGACCATCTGTGCCCAGACGAATCGGATCACGGTACCAAGCGCGCGGGCGACGCATATCCATCACTCGCCAGGTAAGGCGGTCAGTGTCATACACCACCTGAAACCAGTGCGCTTGCTGATGGATAAAGTATTGGGAAAACCCACCCTGCTTCGGCGGCCTTTCATAGATACCCGCATAGGCACCATCTGTGCGTTTGGTCAGCCCTTCGACGCCCTGTTTGTAGGCCATTTTCGGATGCAAGGCCAAGGTCCCTTTCGCGGGCAATTTGATGAGAGCGGTTCCAATGTCCACCCCCGCATCCACCCAGCGTTCAATCATGCCGACAAAATGCCCAATCGCTTCACTCTGATTGCCCCGTTTCAGCGCATCAAAACCATGCCACATCTCGGTCAAACTGCGTCCCAGGGCAATCATGGCCGTGACTTTAAATGGCAGGATAATCGTGACGATATCCACCGCTGTTTGAATGCCGCTCCACACGGCCAGGCGGTTGCTTTCAGTTGTCGACAGGCTCAATGCATCTGCGTTGGCCAGAGCGTACTCGATCTCGGCCAAACACGTTTTTTCTATGAAGTTGCCAGTAATTTCTGTGTCTCGCACGTTGGCCGCTCTTAGCCCTTCAGTCACAAGCTGCTGGACTCGGGCTTTAGCGCCTTCGCTGACTCGCCCAATCAAATAGCTGGCCAATGCAGGGGCATTGAGGAACTTATTGGCCATGTGCGCGCGATTTTCATACTCGCGAAATCGCTTGCCGTCAGGCGCTTCAGGGGTATAGACGACCATGGCACTGACGGGCGGCAGCGGTTGAGGTGTGATGAGGTTCAAATTCAAGGGGTCAGGCTCAAATGCCCCTGAAGGCGGGGCCAGGATGATGAGCACCCCGCGCACCGTCGCCTCACCGATCAGCAATTGATGCACCTTCAGACGGTGCCCTTCAACGATGGCGGGTTGTTCAGGGTTATCAACCTCATTGAGAACGGCCTCGACCCAGCGATAACCACGGTCCAGGCGGTCTGGCGAGAAGTCACCGGAGATCTTCGCTTCCAGCGCATCTACGCGCATCTGCGCAACCAGCAGTTGGGCGGCAGTGTCACGACGTGAAATGGCTTGCGGCGAGTCAATGAATCGGTCCCGCAAGAAGGCCGCATAGTTGTCACCGATATTGACTGTGCGAACAATGTGCTTGATTTGCGCGGCGCTCAGGTCGTTCATCCGTGGGCCACCCGGGCTGCCTGTTGTCACAGAGGCGGTCAATGCATAGTCAATGTCCAGGCTCCCGACGTTCTCCAGAGCCAACTGCGACAGTGTTCGCGATGTACTCACCAGCCTGATGGACGGACCTGTGCGGGAAAGACTGTTCACGGCCGTGTAGGAAGACGTGGCGTAGGGGCTGATCGGGATCGTCGGGCCAGCGCCACGCTCAGCTGCCGTTGTGGTGATAAACACGGTGTCAGGGTCAATGAACAGGCCGTATTCAGCCTGGATATAGTCCTGTAACTGATCGTGGGCGTAGCGCAGCAAAAACGCTTTGTCGCCGTATTGATGGGCTGAAGGCTCGCCGTTAGCGTGGGCAATGAGGCTGATAGTGCGGTAATGCGCAGACGCTTCAAACCAGGCCTGACGGTCAGTATCGTTGGCTTTGCGCAGCCATTCCCGAGTTTTGTTGCCCATACATTTGGCGATGCGCGCAGTGAGGGCGTTAGCCTGTTTGAAGCGTGGAATATAGTCCAGCACATGCTCCAGGTGTTCACTCAACTGGGCGGGCGAGACTGTTTTGGCTAGCGACAATGCATGTTCCAGATTGGCTTGACGCTGTTCGTCATGCACCCTGAACCAATAGTCGAACACTGACTCATGAATCTCCTTGAAGGTAAATTCAAGCGATGCCACAGCCTGTTCGGTCAGTGCCCTGACCCGCATCAGATCAGTGGGTGACAAGAGCTCCAGCATTGACTCGAACTCGGTGATTTGCGTGTGACGGCGGTTCAGCTCGACCTCTAAAGCCTGCAAGGAAGCAAAGCCCTGCAAACCGCCTGAAGGGGTGTACAACACGGCCTCACCGGCATTGGCTTTGGCATTGATCTCTGCTTCTGTCGTTTTGTCAGAAAGGCGGGTTATGCCTGAAGCGTCAACGGTTGCGGAGCCGTCGCGTGCGGTCATGACCCAAGCTCCCGCAAACGCAATCGGCGGCTCTTTTGATTCGTCCTTCAGTGTCAGGGCATAAATAGCCGGGCGCGAACTGACCGGGAGCGCAGCCCGGGTGCTCAGCGACGGGTAACGCACCACATCATTGATCAGTTGCACCTGGCCCGGTGTCAGCGTGGCATCGTGGGACAGCAGTTCGGTTTCAGCCTTGAGCACGTCTTTGAGCTTGTCGAGCAGCCAGGATTTGCGCGATTGAGTGCCGGTTTGGCTGCTTTTATCCTGCCAAAACTGCGCCGTGTGGGTCTTGCAGTCACTGGCAAAAAAACGTCGCGCTCTGGATATAAAGCTCTGCAAGTCGCCCACTTTCACAGTGACGGGCGATGAATCATCCACAACCTTAAGCGTGGCCTTCAGCAGGTTGTATTCCGGAGCATGCCCGTCACACAGCGCCTGTAGCAGGATATCGAGCACACTTGAGAGTTGCGTATCGCCCTCTTCGCTGATCAGCAAATGCTCAGGATCAAGTGACTGCTTGGCATGGGAGAAGGTGGCCTTCAACTCGCTGTGTATAAATGATTGGAGGGTGGGTTGCTCAGCCAGCAGGGTCTGGATCTGAGTATCGATCTGCACCCATTTTTTGACACGGTCTTGTTCGTCTTGGGCGCTGACCGCAATCAAGTCGGCGCTCAAGTCTTGCGATAAATGGAATACATCACTCATGGGGTACGCCTCGCGGAGAAAGTTGCGAGGAGTATCTGCCAAGGTTCAATCGCGCCTGACATACATAACTAGTGCGGGGAGGTTTGCTCACGAGCAGTGGCCAAAGCCCTGCGTTTTCGCTAAGGCTGAAAGGCTCCAATAAAGATCGCCGGGTCTACGCGGGCGTCGTTCAAGCTGACGTTCCAGTGCATGTGCGGCCCGGTGGCGCGGCCGGTTGAGCCGACTTTGCCAACCACATCGCCACGCGCCAGTTGCTGGCCAAGCTTGGCGTCGATTTTCGACATGTGGCAGAACATGCTGATAAAGCCCTGGCCATGGTCGACAAACACGGTGTTGCCGTTAAAGAAGTAATTGCCGATCAAGATGACTTTGCCCGCTGCCGGGGTTTTGATCGGTGTGCCTGCGGGCACGGCGAAGTCGAGGCCCGCATGGGGGTTGCGCTCTTCGCCATTGAAGAAGCGGCGCACGCCAAACTTGCTCGACAGCGGGCCGTTGACGGGTTTGTCCAGCAGCAAGTTGCTGGGCGTGTTCGGGCTGAAGGTGCGGTACGCCTTGATCTGCACCGCCAGTTCGTTGTCGATGCGTTTGAGGTCGTCCGGGTTGGGGTTGACCTGACGCTGGTTTTTCAGGGTGATGTGCTGCTCGGGGTACTTTTTGTTGCCCACGTTGAAGCTCAGGCTTCGGCCGTTGGCATTCAGTGTTTGCGTACCCGGCTTGACGGTCAGCGGGATGCCGACAATGGCGCGCCAGGTGTCTTGCTCTTTGACTACCAGCACCGGTTTGCCGTCGTATTTGGCCTCTGGGCGTTGCGCGCCGGTGCCCAGCTCGATCACTGCCACGCCACCCGGTACCGGCTTGTTGAGCAGTCGGGTGATGTAGCTGTCGGCGGCCGAGGCATTGAAAGCAAGGCACAGCAATAAAGCAGCAGTTAAAAAGCGTGGCATCAGCTCAATCCAGTAAAGAAAGGGTCACGGGTGTCAGGTGGTTGTCTTCAACCCGCACCTGCAATTCGCCTTCGCCCAGTCGTGCCTTCAGGCGCTGGCCATTATGGGTCTGTTCGGCGCTGCGAATAGCGTTGCCGCGCTCATCTAGCAAAATGCTGTAGCCGCGACCCAAGGTGGCCAGCGGGCTGACCACGTGCAGGGTTTGCATCTGGCTGTGCAGCGTCAGGCGACGGGCCTTGAGGCCTTCGCGCATCGCCCGTGGCAAGCGTTCAGCAAGGCTGTCCAGGCGCTGGCGGAGTAAGGCTAGTTGACGACCCGGATGTTGCGCTGACAGGCGTGTTTCGAGACGTATCAAGCGCTCACGGCGGGTATTGAGGCTGCGCTCAAACGCGCGGCGCATGCGCATGTCCAGATCGTCGAGGCGCTGTGCCTGCTGGCGCAGTCGTTCACCCGGATTGCGCAGGCGCCGGGCCAGCCCATCGAGGCGCAGGCGGTCGCGCATCAGGCGATCGCGGATACGCATGACCAGTCGGCGCTGCAGGCTGTCGACGCGGCGTTGCAGGTCGCTGGCGTCCGGCGCCAGCAATTCGGCCGCAGCAGACGGCGTCGGCGCCCGCACGTCGGCAACAAAGTCACTGATCGACACATCGGTTTCGTGCCCGATGGCACTGACGATCGGCGTCACACAGGCGTCCACCGCCCGCGCAACAGCTTCTTCGTTAAAGCACCAGAGGTCTTCGAGCGAGCCGCCACCCCGGGCCAGAATCAAGGCATCAAAGCCCCTTGCATCGGCCAGCTTTAGCGCTCGGACAATTTGCGCGGTAGCTTCACGGCCCTGCACGGCGGTGGGGATCAAGGTCAGTTCTACTTGCGGTGCACGGCGGCGGAACACGCTGATGATGTCGCGGATCACCGCCCCGGTTGGCGAACTGATGATGCCAATGCGCTGCGGGTGAGCCGGCAGCGGGACTTTGCGCTCGGCACTGAACAAGCCTTCGGCGCTGAGTTTCTCTTTAAGGGCATCAAAGGCCAGGCGCAATGCACCGTCACCGGCAGGCTCGACGGTATCGAGGATCAACTGGTAATCGCCGCGCCCCTCAAACAGCGACACCTTGCCGCGTACTTTGACCGCCAGGCCGTCTTTCAGCGCCTGGCGCACCCGTGCAGCGTTGTTGCGAAACAACGCACAGCGCACTTGGGCACCGCTGTCTTTAAGGGTGAAGTAAATGTGCCCAGACGCCGGGCGGGCGAGGTTGGAGATTTCGCCCTCGACCCAGATATTACTGAACACGTCTTCGAGCAAGACCCGCGCGCGGCCGTTGAGCTGGCTGACGGTCAGGACTTCCCGGTCGAGATTGAGTCGTGCAAAGGGATCTTTAATCATGCCGGCCATCATAAGGGCGGATTGTTTTGACTGCACCTGCTGGTTAAAGTCCGCGCTCCAAAAATAAGGAAGCGCAGCAATGGATTTGCCTTTTACCGGCGGTGAATGGGTGTTGATTGAGCTGGCCGTAGCGCTGGCTTACATCGTGTTTGGTGTGGCGGGGTTTGGTACGGCACTGGTGGCCGGGCCCATTTTGATCCTGTGCCTGCCGCTGTCGAAGATTATCCCGCTGCTGGTGCTGCTGGATTTTGTCGCCGCCTTTGGCAACTGGTTGCCCGCCCGTCGTGACGTGGCGCGTGCGGAGTTGCTGCGCTTGCTACCGTGCATGGCCGTGGGTTGCATCATCGGCGTGGTGTTCTTGCTTAACCTGCAATCGGACCTGTTGCTGCTGTTGATGGGCGTGTTTGTTAGCGCCTATGCGCTGTACAGCCTGGCGGTAAAAGTTCGGCCCAGCCAAGTGGCGGCGGGGTGGGCGGTGCCGACCGGGGTCATAGGCGGGTTATTCGGTGCGCTATTTGGCAGCGGCGGCTTTTTATACGCGCTGTACCTGAATGCACGGCTGAACAAGGACGCGGCGCGGGCCACGCAAAGTGCGTTGATCAGTTGCAGCACCGTGGTGCGTTTGAGTCTGTTCGTGATCGCGGGTGTGTACACCGACGGCGAATTGTTGTGGTTGGCCGCCTTTCTGTTACCGGCCATGGCGCTGGGGCTGTGGATAGGGCGTAAACTGGCGATCAAATTGTCCCGCGAGGCGTTTGTCCGGCTGGTGACCTGGCTGGTGCTGGCCAGCGGCGTTGCGCTGATTGCGCGCTATTTGAGCGCTTGACCACAGAATTATCCTTTCCGACACCCTGTGGGAGCGGGCTTGCTCGCGATGTAGACAACTCGGTTAGTCAGGCCCACCGCGCAGATTCCATCGCGAGCAAGCCCGCTCCCACGGGTGATAGATTTCTTTTTTCTTATATGTGCCGTACCCATGAATTCGCAAAGCATCATCGTTCCTAAAATCTCCACCTTGCCGGTCCACGAGCCGCGTGCCCGCGCGATCGTGCGCTGGCTGGTGCGTAAAAACATCATTGAAGAAGAACTCAGCACGTGCGGGCGCAATGGCAGCGCCATGGCCTATGCCATCGCGCCGGGTGCCTCCAGTGTGGTGCTGCACCCTGAAGCGCTGCCGTTCGGCCAGCCGATCAACGGTCTGGAGATCGTCACCAAGCGTTGCATCTACACGCCGGTCAAAGGTTTTCTGGAAGAAGCAGGCTGCGCCGAGTGCCGCAAGGAAGTCGGCGAAGCGCTGTTCGACAGCCTCGAAGAATGGATGCCAGGGCACACGGACAACTTTGTTTGCCCTCTGTGTGGCCATGAAGACGACATCAACGGCTTCTTGTTTTTGCAGCCGTGCGGCTTCTCCAACCTGGGGTTTATTTTCAATAACTGGGCCGAGGCGGGGTTCAAGCAAAGCTTCCTCGACGAGTTTGCCGACTGGCTGGATCAGCCGGTGGCGTGGGTCAAAGTCGAGTTGTAAGGGCTTTTTCTGCCTCGCGGGTCAATAAATCATGGCTTTTAGCGCAAAACTCTCTAAAGGTTTCCGTTGAGAGCCACAGGTGTTTTGAGTACAATGGCGCGCTTCCATTTTCCCGCTCGGGAGCCCCAGCGATGCTGCGTATCAGCCAAGAAGCACTCACCTTCGATGACATCCTTCTCGTTCCCGGTTATTCCGAGGTTCTTCCGAACGAAGTCAGTCTAAAGACTCGTTTGACCCGTGGCATTGAACTGAATATTCCTCTGGTTTCCGCCGCAATGGACACCGTCACTGAAGCCCGTCTGGCAATCGCCATGGCTCAGGAAGGCGGCATCGGCATCATCCACAAGAACATGACCATCGAGCAGCAAGCTCACGAAGTGCGCAAGGTCAAACGCTACGAAGCCGGTGTGGTTAAAGAGCCCATCACTATCGAAGCTGACGCCACGGTTCGTGAACTGTTCGAATTGACCCGCCAGCACAATATCTCCGGCGTTCCGGTACTGCACAATGGCGACCTGGTTGGCATCGTGACCTCCCGTGACGTGCGCTTCGAAAGCCGTCTGGAAGCCACCGTTCGTGAAGTGATGACGCCTAAAGAGCGTCTGGTCACGGTCAAGGAAGGCGCCGACAAGGACGAAGCCCGTGAACTGCTGCACAAGCACCGCATCGAGCGCGTGCTGATCGTCGACGACAGCTTTGCCCTCAAAGGCATGATGACCGTCAACGACATCGAAAAAGCCAAGGCATACCCGCTGGCCAGCAAGGATGACCAAGGTCGTCTGCGTGTAGGCGCTGCTGTCGGTACTGGCAAAGACACCGAAGATCGCGTCACAGCCCTGGTGGCTGCTGGCGTTGACGTGGTAGTAGTCGACACCGCCCACGGTCACTCCAAAGGCGTGATCGACCGCGTACGTTGGGTCAAGCAGAACTTCCCTGAGGTACAGGTCATTGGCGGCAACATCGCCACTGGTGCTGCGGCTTTGGCCCTGGCAGAAGCTGGCGCTGACGCCGTTAAAGTCGGTATCGGCCCAGGCTCGATCTGCACCACCCGTATCGTAGCCGGTGTTGGCGTTCCGCAAATCAGCGCGATTGCCAACGTGGCCGCAGCCCTTGAAGGCTCGGGTGTACCGTTGATCGCCGACGGCGGCATCCGTTTCTCGGGTGACCTGTCCAAGGCCATCGTGGCCGGTGCTTCCTGCGTCATGATGGGTTCGATGTTTGCCGGTACTGAAGAAGCACCGGGCGAAATCGAACTGTTCCAGGGCCGTTCGTACAAGGCTTATCGCGGCATGGGTTCGCTGGGTGCGATGTCGCAGTCCCAGGGTTCTTCCGACCGTTACTTCCAGGACTCCTCTGCGGGTGCCGAGAAGCTGGTGCCGGAAGGCATCGAAGGTCGCGTACCGTACAAAGGGTCGCTCACCGCGATCATTCACCAACTGATGGGCGGTCTGCGTTCCTCGATGGGTTACACCGGCAGCGCCGACATCGAGCAAATGCGTACCAAGCCTGAGTTTGTGCGCATCACCGGCGCTGGCATGGCTGAATCCCACGTCCACGACGTGCAGATCACCAAAGAAGCACCTAACTATCGCGTAGGTTGATAGTGGTCGCACCCGGGCTCCAACCCGGGTGCGATACGAATTAAATCACCGGGGCTGTTTGATTCAGCCCCGTGTCGTTTCTGAAATTTATCGAGATTTAGTCATGTCCCTTGACATTCACGCTCACCGCATCCTGATTCTGGACTTCGGTTCTCAGTACACCCAGTTGATCGCCCGTCGCGTTCGTGAAATCGGTGTTTACTGCGAACTGCACCCGTTCGACATGGACGACGCAGCGATCCGCGAATTTGCCCCTAAAGGCATCATCCTGGCCGGTGGCCCGGAGTCTGTACACGAAGCCAACAGCCCGCGTGCCCCGCAAGCGGTATTTGACCTCGGCGTGCCGGTTTTCGGTATCTGCTACGGCATGCAGACCATGGCTGAACAGCTGGGTGGCAAGGTTGAAGGTTCCGAGCTGCGTGAATTCGGTTATGCCCGCGTAGACGTGGTCGGCAAAAGCCGCCTGCTCGACGGCATTGAAGACCACATCGACGCTGACGGCCTGTTCGGTCTGGACGTGTGGATGAGCCACGGTGACAAAGTCACCAAAATGCCATCCGACTTCCACGTTCTGGCCAGCACCCCGAGCTGCCCGATTGCCGGCATGTTCAACGACGAACGTGCTTACTACGGCGTGCAGTTCCACCCGGAAGTGACCCACACCAAGCAGGGCGGTCGCATCCTGTCGCGCTTCATCCTCGACATCTGCGGCTGTGATGCCCTGTGGACGCCGTCGAAAATCGCGGAAGACGCCATCGCCACCATCCGTGCTCAAGTTGGCACCGACAACGTCCTGCTGGGCTTGTCCGGCGGTGTTGACTCTTCGGTAGTAGCAGCGTTGCTGCACAAGGCCATCGGCGACCAACTGACCTGCGTCTTCGTCGACAACGGCCTGTTGCGCCTGCACGAAGGTGACCAGGTGATGGCCATGTTCGCAGAGAACATGGGCGTTAAAGTGATCCGTGCCAACGCTGCCGACCAGTTCCTGAATAACCTGGCTGGCGAAAACGACCCGGAGAAAAAGCGCAAAATCATCGGTCGCACCTTCATCGACGTATTTGATGCCGAGTCCAACAAACTGGACAACATCAAGTACCTGGCGCAGGGCACCATCTACCCGGACGTGATCGAATCGGCTGGCGCCAAAAGCGGCAAAGCCCACGTCATCAAGTCTCACCACAACGTAGGTGGCTTGCCGGAAGAAATGAACCTCAAGCTGGTAGAACCCCTGCGCGAGCTGTTCAAAGACGAAGTCCGCCGTCTGGGCCTGGAACTCGGCCTGCCGTACGACATGGTCTACCGCCACCCATTCCCGGGCCCGGGCCTGGGCGTGCGTATTCTGGGTGAAGTGAAAAAGGAATACGCCGACCTGCTGCGTCGTGCTGACCACATCTTCATCGAAGAACTGCGCAAAGCCGACTGGTACCACAAAGTCAGCCAGGCCTTCGTTGTGTTCCAGCCGGTTAAATCGGTTGGCGTGGTAGGCGATGGCCGCCGTTACGCCTGGGTAGTTGCCCTGCGTGCCGTAGAAACCATCGACTTCATGACCGCGCGTTGGGCTCACCTGCCTTACGAACTGCTCGAAACCGTGAGTGGTCGCATCATCAACGAAATCGAAGGCATCTCGCGCGTTACCTACGACGTATCGAGCAAGCCACCGGCGACGATTGAGTGGGAATGATTGGGCGTCCGGCACTGACCGGCACCAATTAGCAAGAAACACCCTTAAGCCCGCGTAATTGCGGGCTTTCGGCTTTTTGGGTCTGGCAAATTCTGGCAGCTCTGTGCATCGCCAAGCACCGTGTTGGTGTGGCTTGGTACGGCGCGTCACTTTGAAAGCGCAAAGTAACCAAGCGCTTTTCGCCCCAACCCCTCGGTGCCTCGCTGTGGCTCGGCACGCCCTCACCATCAATAACTCGCGAGCAAGCTCACGCTTACATGTGGGGCGCTGATAAGGGGGGCTTCTGACGTTTAGAAGGCGTAGACCAAGGTGGCCGTTGCGCTACGTGGGGCGCCATACCAGCCACGAGAGCCAATCGCGGTGTAGTAGCTCTTGTCCAGCACGTTGTTGAGGTTTAGCGAAACGCTGGTTTGCGGGGTGACGGCGTATTGCGCCATCAGGTCGACCACACTGTAAGCGCCCTGTGAGAACGTCTCATTGTTAGGCCCGGCACCTTTGTAGTATTCGGTGCCTTGCCAGCGCACACCACCGCCCACTTTCAATTGCGGGAGTGAGCCAAGGCGATAGCTGGTAAACAGCTTCATCGTGTCGCGAGGCACTTCAGTCAAGAGGCGCTTATCATCCGAGTCTTTTACCTCGGCATAGGTATAGCTGGCCAAGACCTGCCAATCGGGCAGAATTTCACCCGCCATTTCCATCTCAAAGCCTCGGGTTTTGGTGCCGGACTCGGCGCGGTAGGCTTGATTGCCGTCCGGCGCCAATTGGTTGCCATCAGCCACCGCAAGGTTGTCTTGGTGTACCTCAAAGACGCTCAGTGCCGCGGTCAAGCGCTTGTCCCAGAACTCGCTCTTGATGCCCAGCTCGTAGTTCACGCCTTCTTTAGGGTCCAAATAGCTGCCATTGACGTCTTTGTAGTTCTGCGGTTGGAAAATCGTGGTGTAGCTGGCATAGGCCGACCAGTGATCGTCGATGTCATACACCAAACCCAAGTAAGGCGTCACAATCCCGTTTTCAGTGCGCGAAGTTCGTTTGATAGTGCCGGTGGACAGGGTGGTGGCGGCTTCATCGCGTCTCCAGTCAATCACCCGTGCCCCAGTGATCAACGACAGATCGTCGGCCAGGCTCCAGCGAACCGAAGCGACTAAACCATCCTGTTTTTCATCCAGCGCATCACGTGAAGATTTGGTGTAGATGGCATCGGGTATAGCCAGTGAGCCATCCCATGTGTAGATGTTGTCGATGTCTTGAAACGACCACAGTGGGTAGCCATCATTTCGGTAATACGACTTGGAGTGGCTGGCCCCAAGATACAGTTGGTGCTCGCGAGTGAACAGCTCAAAAGGGCCGGTCGCCGACACGTCGAATGTGGTTTGGCGAGGCTCACCGGACCAACGCCCGGTCCACGTACTGATACCACTGCCATCTGGCTTCACAGTGCCGCTTGCGGCCGTGGCGAAGGCGTCGTCATAGCTGCGGCGACTGTGTTCGGCGTTGAACTTGAGATGCCAGCCGTTATCCAGTTCGTGATCCAGGGTGGTGAACAGCGTCTTGGTCCGACGCTTGTGATAGCCCCAGTCTGCGCCCGAGTTGAACGAGCGAGACGGGCTGAAGTGACCGCCATCGGAGGTAAACATCGGAAAACCGTGATTGCCGGCTCCTTTGTTGTCCATGTCCTGATATTCCGCACCGACTGTCAGCATCGTGTCATCGGTGACGTCCCATTCCAGCACTCCATATGCCACCTGCCGTTCCAGGGTCTGGCGGTCAATGTAACTGCGGCTATCACTGCTCGACGCGACGAAACGTCCACGTACATTGCCGCTTTCGGACAATTTGCCGGAAATGTCCAGCTCAGCACGGTAGTCATCCCAAGAACCCGCCTTAAGCGTGAGCGTGCGCTTGGTTTCAAGCGTCGGTTTTTTGCGAATCAAGTTTACGGTGGCGCCCGGGTCCCCGGTCCCCGACATCAGCCCCGTCGCGCCGCGTACCACCTCGATCCGGTCATAGGTGACAGTGTCAGAAAGGTCATCACTGAACCCGAATGTGTCAGGTCGATTAACCCCGTCAACCTGAATATTGCTGATTTCAAAGCCCCGCACATAAATGTGATTAGAGTCGCTACCGGCGGGCCCCATGCTCTCGACCACCACGCCTGGGGTCTGCTCAAGTACCTGGGTCACATCGTTCAAGTTCAAGTCTTCAATCAACTGACGTGTCACCACGCTGATCGATTGCGGCGTCTCGCGTGCGGACAGACGCAGACCGGTCGCGGTGCTTGCCGAGCCCGTGGCATAACTGTCTGTCCCTTCGGTCGTGACGCCCAACCCCGCGCCGGAGACGGTCGTTGCCGCCAGCTCCATTGAATCAGACGCGTTAGATCGCGCCAGCACGTATCGCTTGTCTCCCACTTGCTGGAACTTCAGACCGCTGCCTTGCAGCAGTAGGGCAAGGCCCTGCTCCGGCTCGTAATGCCCCTGCAACCCCGCCGTGCTCAAGCCAGCCGTTTCTTCGCTGCTAAAGCTCACTGTCACCCCGCTTGCAGCGGAAAACGTGTTGATCGCATTGGTGAGAGATCCTGCCGAAATCATGTAACTGACGGGTTCGGCCCACGCGCCGCTAGTGGCCAATAGCGAGCCGGAAAGGCTAAATGCCAGCGCGACACTGCGCAGACTGAAAGGCGGGGTAGAGGTACAAGCGGACATCCATTGGCTCCTGTCTAGGGGTAATTATGTGATCCATAGAGAGAAGACGAATTGCCAATGGGAATCTTTTACAAAAAATTTAAATTGCGTCGAACCCTTCGCAATGGCGCTCTTAAACGCCCATCGCGGTCGTTCGCTTTGGGGTATTGGATCTTGTTGGACTATCTCAGCTCTTTGGCCAGCTCTAACCAGGCTATTGCAGCCGGAGGCAAATGCGCACCGGCACGCCAAGCCAGTGCGATGTTCCAATCCGTATCTGGCTCATCAAGAGGTACCAGAGCGATGCCCGCATGTTTATGTTTTTGCGCAAGCATTCGCGGTAAAAATGCTACCCCCAAACCAGCAGCTACCAGGTCGGCGATGAAATCAATTTGCCCGCTGCGGGCTGTCACTCGGGGCACAATCGCTCTTCGATCACATGCGGCCATTATTAATGCGTTAAGTGCAAACCCTTCCTCAAAGAGGATGAATGGTGAATCCGCCAGATCACTGAAGTTGATCCGCTTGCGTCGCGAAAGCGAATGGGCGCCAGGCAGTACAGCCACTAAAGGCTCGTTACGCACTTGCTGATAAGCGAACGTTTCATCGACCGGAATCAGTAGCGCAGCCAGGTCCACCTCTCCGGCCTCCAGGCACTCACGCAGTTTCTTACTCCCATGCTCTATCAGTTCTATATTCACCCTCGGATAACGGCTGCGATAAGTGGCAAACATCTGAGCGAACAACACCCCGCAGCCTACAGGGGGTAAGCCGATCCGCAGCGTACCGCCCTTCAGATCCCGCAGATCATTGATCTCTGCGATCAGATCGTTGCGCTCTGCGAGTAAAACCAGTGCGCGTCGAAAGGCAATCTCACCGGCGGCCGTCAACTCGCTTTTATGGCCGATACGGTTCAAGAGTGGCGTTCCCAGTTCATCCTCGAGCGTTCTGACCGCCTTGCTGACTGAAGACTGAGTCAAAGACACCACCTCAGCGGCTTGTGAGAACCCTCCCTGGCGCACCACTTCTACAAACACTCGCAGCGTTCTGAGATTCATGTGTATTCCAATAGCGACTTATTTTGAGTAGGAAAAGTTGTTTTTATCATGATCAACAAACCCTTATCGTGAAATCCATTCAGCAACCTCCTGCGTCGCTGAAATTTTCTAGACACATAGGAGTTGTAGAGAATGATTATTTCATCGGCGTCCGACTATCGCGAAGCTGCCAGACGCAAGTTGCCGCGATTTCTATTCGACTACATCGACGGCGGCGCCTATGCCGAACACACACTGCGGGCCAATAGCTCTGACCTTGCCAGCATCAGCTTGCGTCAACGCATTTTGAGAAATGTTGACAGCCTGAGTCTCAAGACGACGCTATTCGGGAAGGAACAGAGTCTGCCGATCATCCTCAGCCCCGTTGGACTGACCGGTATGTACGCCCGTCGTGGTGAAGTGCAAGCGGCCAAGGCTGCGGCCACGAAAGGCATCCCCTTTTGCCTGTCCACAGTATCGGTCTGCTCGATTGAAGAGGTTGCTTCCCAGAGTCCGCAATCGATCTGGTTTCAACTCTATGTGCTCAAGGATCGCGGGTTTATGCGTAATGCCCTGGAGCGCGCTCAAGCAGCTGGCGTTACCACGCTGGTGTTTACCGTAGACATGCCGACACCAGGCGCTCGTTACCGTGATGCCCACTCGGGCATGTCCGGTCCATTCGCAGCTACACGGCGCATCCTGCAAGCCACTACTCGGCCGGATTGGGCGTTGAATGTCGGTATCCTCGGTCGCCCGCATGATTTGGGCAACATCTCCAAGTACATGGGCAAAGCCACCACCCTGGAAGATTATGTTGGCTGGTTAGGCAATAACTTCGACCCCTCCATCAGTTGGAAGGATTTGGAGTGGATCCGCGAGTTTTGGAAGGGCCCGATGATTATCAAGGGCATCCTTGATCCACAGGACGCCAGGGACGCAGTCAGTTTTGGCGCTGATGGCATCGTGGTCTCCAATCACGGCGGTCGCCAATTGGACGGTGTGCTGTCCACCGCCAAGGCTTTGCCTCCCATTGCCGACGTGGTGGGCGATGACCTGACGGTGCTGGTGGACTCCGGCATTCGTTCCGGGCTGGATGTTGTGCGTATGCTCGCGTTAGGCGCCAAGGCGTGCCTGCTGGGGCGTTCGACGGTTTACGCTCTGGCCGCCGACGGACAGCGCGGGGTCGAGAATATGCTGGATATCTTCTCGAAAGAAATGCGCGTGGCAATGACGCTCACGGGGGTGACCTCGATTGACAAGATCGATCGAACCGCACTGGTTTCAGTTGAGTAGTGAAGGTTCGATCATGTCGCAATCACTGACCGTTAAGATGTTGCAAGCGGTACGCAATGTGCCCATTGGCTACGTAGTGTGTGGTGGGATTGTCTGTACTGTGCCGGCGCTCCTCGCGGCTCGCTTGCACAACCCTTTGTTCTGTTGGTCAGCGATTGCCGCATTCTGGAGCTATCTGTCGATTCCGGGCAATAAGTCCGCAAAAGATTGTATTGTCGGCCTGGTTTTCGGCATGACCGGCGCCGTGGCGTCAGGGCTAGGTGCCTGGACGATGGAATGGCCGCCGCTGGCGATAGTGCTGTCGGCCCTCTTCGCGTTTGCGGGTGCTTACGCCCAGGTTTGCGGCGCGCGCATCAGCATTCCTGCTTTGCTGACAGCGACGGCATTTGCGGTATCCACTGCATTCCCGGCAAAGGACTTTGCCCAGGGACTGGATTATGCACGTTACTTTCTCTACGGCAGCTTATGGGCTACAGGCTCCGCATTACTGTTCCAATGGTGTCAGAACGATCATTCTGATGCTGTTAAGCCGCCAGTTTTATGGTCGGCCCTCAGAGAAAATTTCACACCCAAATCTAACCTCTTTCTGCATGGTCTTCGCGTAGCGCTGTCGGGAGCCCTGTCAGTCTGGATGGTTCAATTGTGGTCGTTGCATTACGGCTACTGGATGACCCTCACGGTGTTTCTGATCATGCAGCCCTACATGTCTTCAACGTTGAAGATGTCTCTGGAGCGCGTCGGTGGCACCTTTTTGGGGGGAGCCATTGCTGCCGTTCTTGGTTACGTAATCCATGATCCGGTTTTGTTGGCTGCACTGATACTGCCTGTCTCTATTGGCACCCTGGCTGGGCGCTCTGTGAGCCACATCAGCTATTTAATGTTCCTCACTCCCCATTTCATTCTGGTCGCGCAGATTGGCCAGTCAGGAGGATCGGAGCTCGATTTGGTATTTTTACGGATGCTCTACAGCACCGGTGGTGCACTTTTAGCGATCATTGCTTCGCTTGTGATTTTTCCTCGCTGGCAAACGGCTGAACCGTAAAGGAACGTGCCGTCTCTTTTGCCATTGCGCTACCGCCGACCTTCACACACCGGTGACTCGCCAATGCGGCCTTGCTTGCACAGGTCCAGGTTGTCCCTGCGCTTGAACCCTGCGTCCTTCATGCAGTAGAACCGCGTCAGCACAACATCAATTGGCGAGGTGTCGCCCACGCCATCAAGGTTGGTATAACCGCAAGCACGCATGGCGTTGTCGACGCCTGCTTGGGTGACGCCCTTTTTGTACCACTGTGTGTAGGCTCCGGGCGGCGGTTGAAAGCCCCTTCCCGTACAGCCAACCAGTAACACAGCGCAAAAACTCAGCAACAGGTACTTCGTGCTCATGGCGCTAATCCTTTAGGGGTTGGCTCGGATAAGGTGTGAAGCTCCCACAGCGTACAGGGAACTTTCCTTCAGCAAATGGTTCAATACGGTCCTTCTCTTAACGTGTTCAAGGATCGAATGAAAACTTATCTGGCATTTCCGTTAGCCATCGCACTCGCTGTTGCGATGACCGGTTGCAGTAGCCGCAAGGCGGGTGATCTTACGTCAGCGCCGGTGGTGCCACTGGTCATGAATGATCATCAAGCCAGCGTGACGTTCCGCACCATCGGCGGTGAGGGCGATCACCCGGTCAGTTACATGTACGGGTATACCAATATTGGTATTGATAGCGCGGGTGACCGGGTTTATGACACGGCTTACTTCAAGCGCATACCGGCGTATCTAAAGCGAATGGCCGGTGGCACTGACAGCATCAGCAAGCTGGTCGAGGCTGACAAACCGTTATACGTAGAAGGGCAGGTCAAGGCCAAGCAGTTCACCTTCAACGGTATCCCCATGCCGACACCGTTCGACAAAGAACAGCCCGTTGCGCAGCAATTCACACCACAAGCCCAGAAGAGTTACGTGGTAGAAACCGTGATCGCCGACACTTGGGTTACGAGCGTGTATGAAGTGTCTACAACTGGTGAACGCAAAGCCGTTGGTGTTCCGGCTAAAGCTGCCACTGCCAAGTAATCGCTCCGTGATGCAACCACGTCAAAGCCCGCTTAATTGCGGGGTTTTGCTTTCCGGCGTCGCGCTCTTTTATCCTCCTTTCATACATAACCTGTACAAATCAATAAATTCGTATAAGTTTTCAAGACGTCCATTGAGTGCTCTGGAGGTCTCGCATGGTTATGCCGATGGACCGCTTGACCCGCTGCGTGATCTGCCTTGCTGTGCTGCTTCAGAGTGCAGAACTGCTGGCGAATTGGCGTGAGGCTTTACCCGATGCTCACCTTCTGGGTAGCGGGGAGATGCGCATGTTCGGTTTCTCGATTTACAACGCGCGTTTCTGGAGCCCGCGCCAACCCTTGGGTGCCGACACGCCTTTTGCGCTGGAGCTGACCTACAGCCGTGCGATCAGTCGCGATGATTTGGTCGAGGCCAGCCTCAAGGAAATACGCCGTCTCACCCCGGGTTCTCTGAGCCCGGAGCTGGCGGCGCGCTGGGAGCGGGAAATGCAGCAAGCGTTTGTCGATGTACGCCCCGGTGACCGCATCACCGGTGTGTACAGGCCTGGCGAGGGCGTGCGCTTTTACGTCGGCGACACGCTGCAGCACGTGGTGAAAGATGATGCGTTCGCCAAAGCCTTCTTTGCGATCTGGCTGGACCCGCGAACCCGCAACCCGCAGTTGCGTGCCCAATTGCTGGGCGAGGCCAAACCTTGAGATGGGCCCGCATCGCAGCCTTCGTGCCTCGTCAGCGACTACAACGGGCCGGGTGCCCGGCCACCCAGTGCAGCGCGGGCATCAGCATCGCCCAAATGAATGCGAGCACTACAAGGCTGGGCCAAATACCCAGCGGCAGGCCTACACCGGCCAACGTCGCGCCGCCCCAATACGAGAGCGGCCCCGCGACAGCGCCCAGCAGGCTGCCCAGCCACCATGGATGTTTTGTCCAGTTCAGGCTGTAGTTCAAAGTGCTGGCGAAAAGCAGCCAAAGCAGCGTCAGCCATAACGGCAGCACCACGGTGCTACCGGCAAAGGTGAACAACCCGAGGTGCATCAGCGCGCTGTCCAGCAGCCAACCGCAGGCTGCCACCCGCAGCACGCTGCGCCATTCATTAAAAGCCTTTGCCACCCACCCCAGTTGCAGCGCCAGGCAGACGATGGCAATCAGCAACAACCACGGGCGTTGAGCGCCCCACACACACGCGAACCATCCCAGTTGGAAAAGCCCGGCATTCAGAAACAGCCGGCTACGCCCGTTCAGGCTTTTAGCCCATAGGGCTGCGGCCTGGCCCCAGGTTTGGCGAGCAGCAGATGTGCGGTGCCAATGCTGCGCTCCAGAAAGCCGCCTTCGCAGTAGCACAGGTAAAACTCCCACAGGCGATAAAACGTCTGGTCGTAGCCCAGCGCTTCCAGGCTGTGCTGGTTGCTGCGCAGGTTGTCGTGCCACAGGCGCAGCGTGCGGGCGTAATCCAGCCCGAAGTCTTCCATGTGATGCAGGTTCAGGTCGGTGTCGCGGCTGATGGTGCTCAGCATGGCGGTCACCGAAGGCAGCGCGCCACCGGGGAAAATGTAGCGCTGGATAAAGTCGACGGTTTTTTTAGCCTGCTCGTAGCGCTGGTCCCGAATGGTGATGGCTTGCAACAGCATCAGCCCGTCATCGTTGAGCAGGTGGGCGCACTGTTTGAAATAGGTGGGCAGGAAGCGGTGGCCGACGGCCTCGATCATCTCGATGGAAACCAGCTTGTCGTAGGTACCCGTCAGATCACGGTAGTCCTGCAACAGCAGGGTGACGCGGTCTTGCAGGCCCAGTTCGGCAATCCGGTTCTGGGTATACGCAAACTGCTCATGGGACAGGGTCGTGGTGGTGACTTTGCAGCCGTAGTGGGTGGCCGCGTACAAGGCCATGCTGCCCCAGCCTGTGCCGATTTCCAGCAGGTGGTCGGTGGGTTTGAGGTCGAGTTTTTCGCAGATGCAGGCCAGCTTGTTCAGTTGGGCCTGTTCGAGGGTGTCGCTGGCGGAGCGGAACATGGCTGCGGAATACATCATGGTCGGGTCGAGCAGTTTTTCGAACAGCGCGTTGCCCAAGTCGTAGTGCGCTGAAATGTTGCGTTGCGAGCCTTGGCGCGTGTTGCGGTTGAGCCAGTGCAGGGCTTTTGCCACCGGGCGGCGTAGCAATGCCAGGCCGCGCTCCATGTCATCCAGCACGTCAAGGTTGGCCACGAAAATGCGGATCACCGCCGTCAGGTCGGGGCTGCTCCAATACCCATGGATATACGCCTCGCCCGCACCGATGGAGCCATTCAAGGCCACCATGGGCCAGAAGGCCGCGTCATGCACCTCGAGTGCGCCGTGCAGCTCAGCGCCGGGTTGACCAAAGCTCAGGGGCTCACCGTCGACCGTGACCAGCAAATGCCCGTGGCGCAGTTGGGCCAATTTGCGCAACACGCCTTTTTTGAGCAGACGTGCGCCTAGTCCATTGGCTGCAGAATCACCGGTACTGGTGGGGTTCAGACTAGGGTTTGTCATGGCGAGACTCCAAATGGGCGGTGCGCTGTTCACCGTTGGCGGCTTCATGGGAAAACACGGGCGTGCGTTTGAGCAGCAGGCGCAGGGCCTGCCAGTAAATGGCAAGTACGGTTTTGCCGGTGATCCAGGGGAACTCCAGCAGGTGGCGATGCAGGCTGTGGCGCGTGAGTTCGATGCGCTCCAGGCCCATGCCCGCCTCAAAGACTTTTTGTTCGCCCTGCCAGTCCTGCATGGTCACGTTCAGCTGTTGCTCCGGCGCAGAGAAACGCATGCGGTACTCCAGGTCGCGAGGCAGAAAGGGCGAGACATGAAAACTCTTGGCCACTCGATGGCGTGACTCACCGCTAGGATGGGTCGGCAGCACGTAGTGGTAGCGTTCTCGCCACGGGGTGTTGCTGACTTCGCAGAGGATGGCGGCCAGGCTGCCATCAGCTTCGAAGCAGTAAAACAGGCTGATGGGGTTGAACGACAAGCCCCAACTGCGCGGCTGCGTGAGCAGGCAGATGCGCCCTTGCGGGGCGTGGCCCAAGGCCTTCTCGACAACCGCGCGCACGGCATTGCTGAGCGTCACGCCCTGGCGCGTGGCGTGGGGCAAGTAGTCTGTTTCGCGGAAGGTAAAAGCGCCCCAGCGCGATCGCCCGGCCAGCCGCGACAGGGCCAGGACTTGCGCTTGCTCGGCAAGGTCGAGGTAGAGCATGCCCATGCGATAGCGAAATGCGTGGGCGCGCGGCAGCAACCGACGGTGGCTGACCCAGCCGCGGTAAAGCGCGCTGTTCATAGCTGTTCTCCGAACGCCGCAGCCACGCGCAAGCCGCTGACCACGCCGTCCTCATGGAAACCGTTGGCCCAGTAGGCCCCGCAGAAGTAGCTGTGTTGCACCCCTTGCAGTTCTGCCCAGCGTGCCTGCGCCTCTACGCCTGCCAAGGTGTATTGCGGGTGGGCGTAGCGGTAGCGGCCGAGGATGGTGCTTGGGTCAATCGCCTCGTTCTGATTGAGGCTGACGCAGAAGGTCGTGTCGCTCTGCAGCCCTTGCAGGATGTTCATGTTGTAGGTGAGCGCGGCGGGTTGCCGGGTTGAGCCGCCGAGACGGTAGTTCCAACTGGCCCACGCCAGACGGCGGTTCGGCAACACACGGGTGTCGCTGTGCAGCACCACGTCGTTGTCGGCGTAGTGCAGCGCTCCGAGTATCTCGCGCTCGGCCTGGTTGGGCGCCGCCAGCAGGCTCAGGGCCTGATCGCTGTGGCAGGCGAACACCACGCTGTCAAAACGTTCAGTGCCTGCGCCGCTGTGCAGGGTGACACCGGTCGCGTCGCGCTCTACCCGCTGCACCGGGCAGTTCAGGCGGATGCGCTCGGCAAAGCTGGCGCTCAGCGCCGTCACATAACTGCGCGAGCCCCCGCAGACCACACGCCATTGCGGGCGGTTGGTCGCTGACAGCAACCCGTGATTCTTAAAAAAACGCACAAAGAACTGCAGCGGAAAACCCTGCATGTCGGCCAACGACATCGACCAGATCGCCGACCCCATCGGGACGATGTAGTGATCGATAAAGCGCTGCCCGTAGCCCTTCTGTTGCAGGTAGTCGCCGAGGGTGGTGTCGGCGGCGATGCGCTGTTCGTGCAGGTCGCGCAGGGCTTCGCGGTTGAAGCGCAAAATGTCGCGCAACATGCCCCAGAAGCCCGGCGACAGCAGGTTGCGCCGCTGGGCAAACAGGCTGTTGAGGTTGTTGCCGTTGTATTCGGTGCCCGACTTTGGATCGCGAACCGAGAAACTCATCTCGGTGGGTTGTGAGGCCACGCCCAGTTGATCCAGCAGGCGGATGAAATTGGGGTAGGTCCAGTCGTTGAACACAATAAAACCGGTGTCTATGGCAAAGCGTTCGCCCTTCACTTCAACGTCAACCGTGTGGCTGTGGCCGCCCACCCAGTCACTGGCCTCGAACACAGTGATGTCGTGCTGGCGGTTGAGCAGATAGGCGCAGGTCAGGCCGGAAATACCGCTGCCGATGATGGCTATTTTCATGAAGATTCTTCTGTGTCAGGACGCGCCATGCGTTTGCCCAGGGCCAATTGCAGGCGCTGAGGCAAAGCCGCCAGTAAGCGAAGCACAGCGATAAAGGGGCCGGGGAAGGCGATTTCCAGCGGTCGTTTGTCGAGGCGGGTGGCGATGTAAGTGGCCGCTTTATTCACTGGCCAGCGCATCGGCATCGGGAAGTCATTGTGTTGGGTCAGTGGCGTATCGACGAAGCCCGGGCTGACGACAGTGACGTCGATACCCTCGTGGGCCACGTCGATGCGCAACGACTGAAACAGATAGCGCATCGCCGCCTTGGAGGCGCCATACGCCTCGGCGCGGGGCAGCGGCAAGTAGGTCACCGAGCTGCACACGGCCACCAAATGCGGGCGTTTGGCCTTGCGCAACAGCGGCAGGGCGGCTTCTACGCAATAGACCGCAGAGAACACATTGGCGCGCATCACGCGCTCAATCATGTTGGCCTCGAAGTGGCCTGCGTCCAGGTATTCGCAAGTGCCGGCATTCAAGATGACCTGATCCAGATAACCCCAGGCCTGCCCGATCTGTTCGCCGATGGCCTGAACCTGGAGCGGATCCGTCAGGTCGCCGGGTAGCGCAAGGACCTGTTGCGGGAACGCCGCGTGCAAAGTCTCCAGGGCCTGGGCATTGCGCGCGCTCACGGCCAGCAAATGGCCCTGCTTCAACAGGATCTCTGCCAGAGCAGCGCCAATGCCGCTGCTGGCGCCGGTGAGCCAGATACGCTTCATGCCAGCCTCCCTTTCAACCAGCCAATCGCGGGGCCCATCAGCGGCAGGTGCTCATAGAGCAGGGCGCCCGCATCAAAATAGTCGCGATGCTGGTAGACCTTCTCGTGCCATAACAGATGCGAGCAGCCAGCCACGTCTATGCGTTGGCCACGGCTCAGGCGCGGGTGCCGATAGTGCAAGTTCCAGCGCAGATACCCGCTACCGTCCTGCACCTGGTCATAACCGTGAAAGGTGAAGCCCAGCTCGCTGACGTTGGCGTAGAGCTGCGCAAAATAGGCTTGCAGTGCTGCCAGGCCGTGGATCTCATGCAGCGGATCCCGAAACTGAATATCGTCGCTGTACAGTTCCTGGAGCGTGTGCAGATTGCTCGCATCCAGTGCGGCAAAACGGCGGGCGAAATCGTGCAGGAAGTCAGACACAGTGCCTCCCGCAACCCGATAGGTTGCCGTGCCGGGCTAAGCGGCTGATCCCGAGTGGGGCGTTGTCTGCGGCATCGAGCATCTGACTCCCTCCTTTTCTTGTACAAAGAAAATATCTTGTACAGGTTTTTAGAGAATAGGGAGCGTGTTGTACAAGTCAATTAATTTGTACAACTATTTGTGCGGTGGGGAGGGTCGCTACGCAACCCATCGCAGCCTTCGTGCCTCGTCAGCGGCTACAAAGCTCAGTGATATTAGCCCCGTTGCCGCCCAAAAAGCACAAACACCACCACCGCCAGCAGCGCGATGACCACGGCCGATGTGGTGAGCAGGACCGAGTGGGTACTCGAAAACGCCAGCTTGGCCGCTTCAATCAAGGCATTGCCCTGGGCGGCAGGCAGTTCACCGGCCACCACGTAACTGTCGCCGATGGATCTGGCGGCCCGTTCGGCCTGCGCTGGCGCCAGTTCAGCGGGCAGCGACAGAGTGCTGCCAAACACTTTGGACATGAACACCCCGAACACGGTGATGCCCAGGCCGGTGCCCAGCTCATAAGCGGTGGCTTCCAGTGAACCGGCGGCGCCGCCCTTGCTGGCGTCAACCGAGCCCATGATGGCTATCGACGAAGCGGTCAGGCCGATACTCAGTGCCAAGCCCAACACCGCCAGCATGGCCGGCACCGCAATGCCGGCGGCATTGAAATCGGCAAAAGCCAGAAACCCCAACGCCCCGGCAGACGTGGCCAGTGACAGGCTGGCGACCCCGCGCAAGCCAAAGCGGTTGGACAGATACCCCGCAACCGGGCCGCCCAGCGCGGCGGCGGCCATGATCGGGATCAGGAAGATCCCCGCCTGCAACGGCGTCTTGTCCAGCACGTATTGCAGCTCCATGGCCAGGGTCAGTTCCACACCTGCCAGCGCGCCGATGGTTACCAGCGCCATGATCATGCCGCCCAGCAGCGCCGGGTGGGCGAACAGCGACAGGTCCAGCATCGGCGTGGCAGAGCGCAGTTGCTGGCGAGCGAACAGCACCAGCAGCGCAAGCCCGGCAATCAGCACCAGCATGGCGAACACCAGCGATTGCGTGGCGCCGATGCTGGCCTTGATGCCATAAACCACGCCGATGATTCCGGCAATCAGCACCAGCGCTTGGCCGACGGCCCACTTGCCGGGTGTGGTGTGCTCGACGCGTGGCAACAGCACGAACACCACCGGGATCACCACCGCCATGATCGGGACATTGATCAAAAATACCGACCCCCACCAGAAGTGCTCAAGCAGCGCGCCACCGATCAGCGGGCCCACCGCGGCGCCCGCCGCGCCGACGGTGCCCCACAGGCCGAGGGCCAGAGCGCGTTCCTTTTCGTCCTCGAACGTGCGGCGAATAATGCCCAGCACACACGGCATGATCATCGCGCCGCCCAGCGCCAACAGCACCCGCGCACCGATGAGCATGGCCGGCGTCGGCGCGAACGCGGCGAGCAACGAAGCCACCCAGAACACGCTCAGGCCATATAGCAGGATGCGCCGATGACCGACGCGGTCGGCAAGGGTGCCCATGGGCACCAGCAAACCGGCCATCAGCAGCGGGTAGATATCGATGATCCACAAGACCTGCGCCCCTGACGCGCCCAACGCCAGCGTCAGCGACGGCACAGCAATATGCAGAATGGTCATATCAATCACGATGGGCACAAAGGCCAGCATCACGGCGATCAGGATCAGCCAGCGTTTGGAGGCAGCAGTGGGCATGACTAAAGTTCTCGGTGGTCAGGTGTCAGGATGATACTGCGATCCCTGCCTGCGACTGTCGTAAGCAAATGTGAATAAGGGTAACGGTCAGTAAAGCAGCGCTGAGGTTTGTGCCGAGCTATCGATAAAAAAGATATACACTCGCCCATCACAAAAAATCAGTCCGCTGGAGGGGTGTTTTCATGATGACGTTGCGTCAGATCCGTCACTTCATCGCCGTGGCCGAGACGGGCTCCATCTCGGCTGCCGCCCAAGCGGTGTACATCTCTCAATCGACCTTGACCCTGGCGATCCAGCAACTGGAGCAGGAAATCGGCGTCAGCCTGTTCAATCGCCACGCCAAGGGCATGACCCTGACCCACCAGGGCCATCAGTTTTTGCGCCAGGCGCATTTGATTCTGGCCACGGTGGACAACGCCAAGCGCAGCTTGCAGCAGAGTACCGATCAGGTAGCCGGGCAGTTGATCGTCGGCGTGACCAGCCTGGTGGCGGGTTATTACCTCGCGGATTTGCTCACCCGTTTTCAGCGCGCCTACCCCAACGTCGAAATCCGCGTGATGGAAGACGAACGCCCGTACATCGAGCATTTGCTGGTCAGTGGCGAGATTGATGTCGGGGTGTTGATCCTTTCCAATCTTGAAGATCGCCACGCCTTGCAGTCCGAGGTGCTGACCCACTCGCCGCACCGTGTGTGGCTGCCGGCCCAGCATCCCTTGCTGGAACTGGACAGCATCAACCTGGCCGACGTGGCCAAAGAATCGTTGATCCAGCTTAATGTCGATGAGATGGACAGCAATGCCCAGCGCTTGTGGGCGCAGGCGGGGTTGCAACCGAGCATTACCTTGCGCACGGCATCGACCGAAGCGGTGCGCAGCCTGGTCGCGGCGGGGCTGGGGATCTCGATCCAGCCGGACATGACCTACCGGCCCTGGTCGCTGGAAGGCGACATCATCGAGGCCCGGCCCATTGCCGACCTTAACCAGACACTCGACGTCGGCCTGGCCTGGCGCCGGGGGACCGCGCGGCCGCCGTTAGTCGATCCGTTTTTGACCGTCGCCCGCGAGCAGCCCCATGGCGGGCGCAAGCTGACGATTTAATCTGGATTTAGTGTTTGTCGTTCGCGCTGCGCCAAGACTAATCTTGCAGCCTCTATAAAACGGTCCAGCCCACAGAGCGGGGCGCACCACGACCGCACCACACAAGAGAGCCCTACCATGCCCGCCGCGCAGACACCATTGTTCACCGCACTGTTGATCGACGGTGAATCAGTCGCCGGGCAGGGCATTGTCGAACCCATCATTAACCCGACCACGGGTGAGGTGCTGGCGTCGATCGCCGAGGCCAGCGCCGAGCAGACCGAGGCCGCGATCCTTGCCGCACACCGGGCCTTCGACGGCTGGGCTAGGACCACGCCGCAGCAACGGTCTAACCTGCTGCTGGAAATCGCCAGTGCGATTGAAAAAAACGCCGACTACCTCGCTCGTCTCGAAGCGCTGAACTGCGGCAAGCCGCTGCATCTGGCGCGCAAAGACGACTTGAGTGCCACGGTGGATGTGTTCCGTTTTTTTGCGGGTGCCGTGCGTTGCCAGACCGGCCAGCTCAGTGGCGAATACCTGCCCGGCTACACCAGCATGGTGCGGCGTGACCCGATCGGCGTGGTGGCCTCGATTGCGCCGTGGAACTACCCGATCATGATGGCCGCCTGGAAAATCGCCCCGGCGCTGGCGGCGGGCAACACGTTGGTGTTCAAACCTTCCGAGCACACACCGCTGTCGATTCTGGCCCTGGCGCCGATGCTGGCCGAAATCCTGCCGCGCGGGGTGCTGAACATCATTTGTGGCGGCGGTGAAAACGTCGGCAGCCATCTGGTCAGCCACCCGAAAGTGCGCATGGTGTCATTGACCGGCGATATCGTCACCGGGCAGAAAATCCTCTCCACCGCGGCCAAAACCCTCAAGCGCACCCACCTTGAACTGGGCGGCAAAGCGCCGGTGATCGTCTGCGACGATGCCGACCTTGAGGCCGTAGTCGAAGGGGTGCGCACGTATGGCTATTACAACGCGGGGCAGGATTGCACCTCGGCGTGCCGGGTGTATGCGCAGGCCGGCATTTACGACAAGTTGGTGGCGGCGCTGGGTGATTCCGTGAGCCGTATCCGCTTTGCCGGCAAGCGCGATGCCGACAACGAGATCGGCCCGCTGATCAGCACCCGTCAGCGTGATCGCGTGTCCAGTTTTGTCGAGCGGGCGCTGGGCCAGCCGCACATTGAGTGTGTGACGGGGGGCGCTGCGCATCCGGGAGCGGGCTTCTATTACCAGCCGACGCTGCTGGCCGGTTGTAAACAAAGCGATGAAATCGTCCAGCGCGAAGTGTTTGGGCCGGTGGTGACCGTGACCCGTTTTGATGAATTGGCGCAGGTCGTGGACTGGGCCAACGACTCTGAATACGGCCTGGCCTCGTCGATCTGGACGCAAAACCTCGACAAGGCCATGCAAGTGGCAGCGCGCTTGCAGTACGGCTGCACCTGGATCAACAGCCACTTCATGCTGGTCAGCGAAATGCCCCACGGCGGCCTGAAGCGTTCGGGCTATGGCAAAGACCTGTCCAGCGATTCGCTGCAGGACTACAGCGTGGTGCGCCACATCATGGCCCGCCACGGCCAGCATTTGTAATCGTCGACACCAAACCTGCTTTTCAGGATTTACGATCGCTTCGCAATCGATCGTAGCCTCGCAGGCTCGTCAACTGCTACAGGTGGTCGCAGAGCGTTCGATTTAATCGAATGCTCCCTTGAGTTTTAAGTATTTGTTGATCTGCTACCTGTGTCTTAGTGTTTCGACCCATACCGCCATGCGGCACCTTCAACAATAAAAACCGATAGTGGCCGCCCCTGCGGCTCCCTGACTCGTCTGCCATAACTACAACATTGCAAAGCGCCACAGAGCGAGAGGAACGTCCCCATGCAATTCCAGTTTCTATTACCCACCAAAATCGTCATGGAACCTGGCCTGCGCCAGCGTACCGGCGAACACCTGCTCGGCCTGGGCTTGAGCCACGTGCTGCTGGTCACCGACCCGGGCGTGAAGAACGCCGGTTTGCTCGACAGCATCTATGCCAGCCTGGAACAGGCCGGCATTCGCTATGACGAAATAGCCGACGTCAAACCCAACCCGCGCAGCGAAGACGTTAACCGTGCCGCGCAACTGTATCGCGGTAAAGGCATCGACGGCGTACTGGCGGTCGGCGGCGGCAGTGCAATGGACGCCGCCAAGGCCATCAGCGTTTTGCTGACCCATGACGGCATCGTTGAAGACTACGAAGGCGCGTTTACCCTCAAAAATGCGGTACTGCCGATTGTGGCGATTCCGACCACCGCCGGCACCGGCAGTGAAGTGACCTTTTTCTCGGTGATCACCGACACCCGTCGCCAATTCAAAATGAGCCTGCTCGACTACCGCATCGGCCCGGTGCTGGCGCTGCTCGACTCAGACATCACCGCCACGTTGCCGCCGCACATTGCTGCTGCCACCGGGATGGACGCGCTGACCCACGCCATTGAGGCCTATACCGGCAAACCCGCCAACCCGATCAGTGACGGCCTGGCGCTGCACGCGATCCGTTTGATCGCGCAACACCTCAAGCCCGCCGTGCAAGAACCAGACAATCGTGAAGCCCGCGAACAGATGCTGATTGCCAGCCTGATTGCCGGCATGGCCTTCGGTAATGCCGACATCGCCAGCGTGCACTGTATTTCCGAAGCCATCGGCGGCATGTACGACACCCCGCACGGCATCGGCAACGCGATCTTCCTGCCATTTGTGTTCAGCCATAACCGCGACGCCGACCTGCGCCGCCACGCCGATGTGGCGTATGCCCTGGGGATCGACCCCAATCTGAGCGCTGTGGACGCGGCCCAAGCGGGCGTCGATCAACTGTTTCGCATGAACCGCGAGCTGGGCATCCCGCGTTTCGCCGACGTGGCCGGGGTGCGCGAAGAAGACTTCACGGCCATCGCGCAGAAGTCCAAGAGCAATATTTCCGATGCCAGCAACATCAAAGACATGACCGTCGAGAGCTACCTCGATGTGATTCGTGCCGCCTACCACTACTCAGCTTGAGGGCATCGTCATGAGCGCATCGATTTCGACTCCGCATCTGCGCCGTACCTTGGGTCCGGTGTCTGTGTTGCTGTTCGGTCTTGCCTTTATTGCGCCACTGATTGTGTTTGGTACCTACGGCGTGATCGCCCAGGCCAGCCAAAACACCGTGGCGTTGTCTTATGTGGTGGCGTCCATCGGCGTCATCTTTACCGCGTTGAGCTACGGGCGACTGGTGCGGGTGTTTCCGACAGCGGGTTCGGCTTATACCTACACCCGTAAAATGCTTAACCCCAACATCGGCTTTATGGTCGGTTGGGCGGCGCTGCTCGATTACTTCTTTATTCCGATGCTGATCTGGCTGCTGGGGGCGAGCTACCTGAGCCTGGCGTTCCCGGATGTACCGCAGTGGGTCTGGATCACCGGCTTTATCGTGTCCACCTCGTTGCTCAACATCCTCGGGATCCAGGTGGCTAACCGTTTCAACATCATCTTGATGCTGATCCAGCTCACCATCATCACCGTGTTCATCGCCCTGTGCTGGCACTACGTCAGCGCGATCAATGGTCCGGGCGGATTGTTGTCGGTCAAACCGTTCTTCAATGCCGACGTACCGTTCTCGGCGACCATGGCCGGTGCTGCCATTGCCGCTTATTCGTTCCTTGGCTTCGACGCCCTGTCGACTTTGAGCGAAGAAACCGTTGAGCCGGAACGCACCATCCCGCGGGCCATTTTGCTGGTGGCTTTGATCGGCGGCAGCCTGTATGTCGGCTCCTCGTACTTCATGTACCTGGCGCATCCGGTGGGCGTATTCGAAAACATCGACGGCGCGGCGTTTGAAATCGCCAAGACCATCGGCGGCGACCTGTTTTTTGCAGTGGTTCTGACCGGCATCATCATTGCCCACTTTGCTGCTGGCCTGTCGTTCCAGGCCAGTGTCGGGCGCCTGCTGTATGCCCTGGGCCGTGACAACCAATTGCCGCAAAAGCTGTTTGGCGTGCTCAACCCGCGCTACAAGACCCCGGTGTTCAACATCGTGCTGTGTGGTGCCTTTGGTTTTGTCGGCTTTGGCCTGACCATCGCCACCGCTACGTCCTTGGTTAACTTCGGCGCATTCCTGGCCTTTACCGCCGTCAACCTGTGCGCGCTGAAACTGACCTTCGACCGTGCGCTGGGCGACAAAGCCGGTGTGCTGCGCGGGATGTTGTTCCCGTTGATCGGGGCCATTACCTCGGGCTGGATGCTCATCAGCCTGGACGCCGACGCGCTGATCCTCGGCTCATGCTGGGTCGTGCTGGGGCTGGTGTACCTGGCCTTCCGTACCCGCATGTTCAGCACCGCCGTGCCTGAACCCGCGCTCTGACGCACCCGACCCCTTAGCCCTTGTAACTACCCCCTGTGCGCATTGATTGCGCGCATGCGGGGAGGTTGCGCCTTTTTGATGGGGTGGCCCACGCCACCCACAGGAGAAACCATGCAAACCCGCCTGCTGATCAATGGTCAACTCATCGCCGGTGAAGGCGAAAAACTCCCGGTGCTCAACCCGTCGTTGGGCGCCACGTTGGTAGAAATCCCCGAGGCCAGCCTGGCGCAGGTCGATGCAGCAGTGTGCGCGGCCGACGCGGCGTTCGACGCCTGGTCACAGACCACGCCCAAGGACCGCTCGCAATTGCTGCTGAAACTGGCCGACACCATCGACGCCCATGCCCCGGAGCTGGCACGCCTGGAATCGGATAACTGCGGCAAACCCTTCACCGCCGCGCTCAACGACGAACTGCCCGGCGTTGCCGATGTGTT
Organism: Pseudomonas sp. HY2-MNA-CIBAN-0224; assembly: GCF_040310285.1. Lineage (NCBI taxonomy): Bacteria > Pseudomonadati > Pseudomonadota > Gammaproteobacteria > Pseudomonadales > Pseudomonadaceae > Pseudomonas > Pseudomonas sp. HY2-MNA-CIBAN-0224. The sequence goes on from NZ_JBEOPQ010000033.1 coordinate 54,337, forward strand.
CCGCTTTTTCGCGGGCGCCAGCCGTTGCCTGCAAGGCAGTGCAGCAGGCGAATACCTGGCGGGGCATACCTCGATGATCCGTCGCGATCCGGTGGGCGTGGTGGCGTCCATTGCGCCCTGGAACTACCCGTTGATGATGGCCGCCTGGAAGCTCGCCCCAGCGCTGGCCGCCGGTAATACCGTGGTGATCAAGCCGTCTGAACAGACTCCGTTGAGCACGTTGAAACTGGCGCAGTTGATGGCGGAGATATTCCCTGCGGGCGTCATTAATGTGGTCTTTGGTCGTGGCCCAAGTGTCGGCAAACCGCTGACCAGTCATCCTAAAGTGCGCATGGTGTCGCTGACCGGTTCGGTCGCAACCGGCAGCCGGATCATCGCCGGTACGGCCGACAGCGTTAAACGCATGCACATGGAACTGGGCGGCAAAGCCCCGGTGATCGTGTTTGACGATGCCGACATCGACGCGGCGGTTGAAGGCATCCGTACCTTCGGCTTTTACAACGCCGGCCAGGACTGCACCGCCGCCTGCCGTATTTATGTGCAGAAGGGCGTGTACCACGAGTTTGTAAGAAAACTCGGTGAGGCTGTATCCACTATTCGCCATGGGTTGCAGGACGACCCTGAGACAGAACTCGGGCCGTTGATTACCTTGCAACACTTGGAGCGGGTCGAGGGCTTTGTCCAGCGTGCCCGTGAGCAGTCGCACATTGAAGTGGTGACGGGCGGCAAGCGCGTAGCGGGGCCGGGGTTCTTCTTTGAACCGACCGTTTTGGCGGGTGCGCGGCAGGACGATGAAGTGGTGCGCCATGAGATCTTCGGGCCGGTGGTATCTGTCACCGAATTCGACGACGAAGCGCAGGCTTTGCAGTATGCCAACGACTCCGACTATGGCCTTGCGTCTTCAGTGTGGACTCACGATGTCGGCCGCGCCCATCGGTTGGCGGCCCGCCTGCAATACGGCTGCACCTGGGTCAACACGCACTTCATGCTGGTCAGCGAAATGCCCCACGGCGGCGCCAAGCTCTCGGGCTATGGCAAGGACATGTCGATGTACGGCCTGGAGGACTACACCACCATTCGGCATGTGATGTTCAAGCACTGATAGCGTTTAAATAAAACCGGTAGGAGCGAGCTTGCCTCGCGATCTTTTAAAAGGTCAAAAGATCGCGAGGCAAGCTC